>NZ_JBHXDN010000041.1:0-44053 GCF_042726075.1 Kitasatospora sp. NPDC127035
GCCTCCGGCCCCTCCCGCGTCCCCTCCCCACCCCCGGCCCCACCCCCCGGCCCCCCGCCCCCCCGCCCGCCCCGCCCCCCGCCCCGCCCCCCGCGCCCGGCCCGGCGGTGACCGCCGCGGTCGCCGCAGCGCCACCGCCGCCCGACGCCCCGGCGCCGGGTCTGGACCCCGTCGTGTGGACCGCCGTCCTGGTGCTCACCGTGCTCCTCCCGGCCGCGCTCGCCGCAGCCCTCGGCCATCACGTCACCGTCTCCCGGAGCCGCCGATGAACCCCGTCCCGATGCTCAGCGCCGCCGCGGCCGTGACCCTCGCCGTCACCGCGCTGGCCGTCGCCCACCGGCTGCGTCCGGCCGTCCCCGAGGGCGAGGACCCGCCCGAGCCCCATCCCGTCCTCTACAGCATCGGCTCCGGCCTGCTGTCCGGTTTCCTCCTGATCACCGGCTTCCTGGTCGCCACCGGCTGGGCGGCCCACAGCACCGGCGTGCTGCCGCCGCGCGGCCTCTACGTCGCGGACGCGGCCGCGGGCATCGCCGTGCTCCTCTTCCCGGCGCTGGCCGGTCTCCCCTTCACCGTCCGCTACACCACCGCGGTCTGCTTCTTCGCCGCCCTGGTCGGCTACACGGCGTCGCTGGCGATCCAGCTCCGCCCGTAGCGGGCGGCGGCTCGGTCCGGTGCCCGTCTCCGGTCCGGTGCGCGGCCTCCTGCCGCCCGAAGGTGGCGCGAACGCGTCCTGCCGGGCACGGGAGGGCGGGCTAGCCTGGAAGGCGTTCGGGGCCCCGACGGCGGGACCGGGCGTCGACCGCCCGACGGGAGCCGTCAGACACGCCCCAGGAGGGGGTGAGGCGGATGGCCGATGCCACCGCGGGAGACGTCGTGCTCGGGCGGATCGGGGCGCAGGCCGCGGTACTGGCCGGGTTGGACGAGGCGGTGCGGGCGGACGAGCCGGACGCGGTGCACCGGATGCGGGTCGCCTGCCGACGGCTCCGCAGTGCGTTCCGGACGTACCGGCGGCTGCTGGCGCCGGGCACCACCGACGAGCTGGTGGCCGAGTTGCGGTGGCTGGCGGCGGCCCTGGGGCAGGCCCGGGACCGCGAGGTGCTGGGCCTGCGGTTGGCCGAACGGGCCCGCACGCTGCCGCCCGAGTGCGGGCCGGAGCGCGTCGCGGCGGAGCTGGAGCGGTGGGGGCAGGCCGAGTACCGGCGGGTCCGGCCGGAGGTCGTCGCCGCCCTGGACAGCCCGCGTCGGAAGGCCCTGGCGCGCGGGCTGGCGGAGCTGCTCGCCGATCCGCCGCTGCGCCCGCGGGCGGACCGGGCGGCCGGACCGGAGCTGGCCCGGGTGGCCGCGCGGGAGCAGCGCCGGACGGCGGAGCGGGTGCGGTCGGCGCTGGCCGGCGGCGGCCCGGACACGGCGGAGTCCCGGGCCCGGGCGTTGCACGAGGCGCGGAAGGCGGCGAAGCGGGCCCGGTACGCGGGTGAGACGGCGGTCCCGCTGGTCGGGAGGCCGGCGGAGCGGTACGTCGAGCGGATGAAGGCCGTCCAGGAGGTGCTGGGGGAGCACCAGGACGCGGTGGTGGCGGCGACCGCGCTGCGGAGCAGGGCCGGCGAGACGGGCGAGCCGTTCGCCTACGGCGTGCTGTACGGGCAGCAGCTGGCGGCGGCGGAGCGCGCGCGGCGGGCGCTGCCGGAGGTGTGGGCGCGGGCGGCGCGGCCGAAGCTGGCCCGCTTCGGCTGACGGGCGGACGGGCTCACGGGCTCACGGGTCGGTGGGCGGACGAGCGCACGGCGCCGGGAGTGCGGGTGCGGCGCGGGGTCACTCCTCGGCGGGGGCGAGCCCGGCCGTGCGGGCGGCGGTGCGGAGCAGGTCGCGGAGCATGGGCACGGTCAGCCGGCCGGTGTTCGTGTTGCGCGGGCTGACGTGGTAGCACCCGTACAGCTCCAGCGGGGCTCCGCCGTCCCGGGCCGCCAGGGTCACGTGGGCGCCGTGGCCGAAGACCGGCCGGGGGCGCGGGACGCTCCAGCCGGCGGCGGTGAGCGCGGGCAGCAGGGCCTGCCAGGCGAAGCCGCCGAGGGCGACGACGGTGCGCACGGTGGGCCGGAGCAGCTCCAGCTCGCGGGTGATCCAGGGGCGGCAGGTGTCGCGTTCGGCGGTGGTGGGCTTGTTGTCGGGCGGGGCGCAGCGGACCGGGTCGGTGATCCGGACGCCGTTCAGCCGCAGGCCGTCGCCGTGGCGGACGGACTCGGCGCGGTCGGCCAGACCGAGGCGGTGGAGGGCGGCGTACAGCAGGTCGCCGGAGGGGTCGCCGGTGAAGATGCGGCCGGTGCGGTTGGCGCCGTGCGCGGCGGGCGCGAGACCGACCAGCAGGAGCGGGGCGTCGGGCGGGCCGAAGCCGGGGATCGGACGGGCCCAGTAGTCCCAGTCGAGGTAGGCGCGGCGCTTGGTGCGGGCGGTCTCCTCGCGCCACTCGACCAGGCGGGGGCAGGCGCGGCAGCCGGTGACGACGCGGTCGAGGGCGGTGAGCCCGTCGGCGCGGGCGGCGGCCTCGGCGGGATGGCGCGGGTGGTCCGGGTCGGTGGCCGGGTCGTTGCCGGTGGCGGGGCCGGGGACGCTGCCGGGGGACTGGGGCATGGGAACGATCGTAGGCGCGTTCCGGCGGGCGTCCGGCAGGCGTAGCGTGGAGACGAGCCGCTCCGGCGGTGTGTCCCGGCCCGGCCGGGGTCGGCGACCGCCGGAGAGCGCAGGTGCGCGCGAGGAGGCCGCGATGCTGGTTCTCGATGCGGTGTTGGCGGTCGTCCTCCTGCTGGGGCTCTGGGCGGGCCTGAGCGTCCGGGTCGTGCAGCAGTACCAGCGGGGTGTGGTGTTCCGCTTCGGCCGGGTGCGCGCGGAGGTGCGGGAGCCGGGTCTGGTGGTCCTGATGCCGGTGGCGGACCGGCTGCGGAAGGTGAACGTGCAGATCGTGACCCTGCCGATCCCGGCGCAGGAGGGCATCACACGGGACAACGTCACCGTCCGGGTGGACGCGGTCGTCTACTTCCGGGTGGAGGATCCGGCGAAGGCGATCGTGAACGTGCAGGACTACAACTTCGCGATCTCCCAGGTGGCACAGACCTCGCTTCGGTCGATCATCGGCAAGAGCGAGCTGGACGATCTGCTGGCCAACCGCGAACCGATCAACCAGGGACTGGAGTTGATGATCGACAGCCCGGCGCTCGGCTGGGGGATCGAGATCGACCGGGTGGAGATCAAGGACGTCGCCCTGCCCGAGTCGATGAAGCGCTCGATGTCCCGGCAGGCGGAGGCCGAGCGGGAGCGGCGGGCGAGGATCATCACGGCGGACGGCGAGTTCCAGGCGTCGGCGCGGCTCTCGGAGGCCGCGGCGGTGATGAGCGCGACCCCGGCGGCGCTGCAACTCCGGCTGTTGCAGACGGTGGTGGAGGTGGCGGCGGAGAAGAACTCGACGCTGGTCCTGCCGTTCCCGGTGGAGCTGCTGCGGTTCCTGGACAGTGCGACCGAGACCCGGCACGCGGCCCGGGGCGGGCAGCCGGGGCGGGAACGGCCGGAGGGCGGTGCGGCTCCGACGGCGCAGGTCGACGGCGCGGAGCAGCTCGAACTGCCGCCGCTGGACGAACTCCTGGAGCGCACGCCGCTGGAACCGCCGCCGGAACCGCCGCCGGACCCGGTACCGGAGCCACTGCCGGATCCGCCGGCGATCCGGGACGGCGCGGCCGGGGAGGCGTGGCGAGGACCGGGGCGGTCCCGGTGAGGGGCCCGGTGGCGGGGGCACCGAGGCCGGACCACGATGGAGTGGTGGGAGTGCCAGGCACGTCAGGAGGCCGATCATGACCAGCGCGGGCGACATCATGCACCAGGGGGCCGAGTGCGTGCGCGAGCACGAGACGCTCGCCACGGCGGCCCGGATCATGAAGGAACGCGGCGTCGGGGCGTTGCCCATCTGCGGGGAGCGGCAGAAGCTGCTGGGCATCGTGACCGATCGGGACATCGTGCTCAAGTGCGTCGCCGAGGGGCTCGACCCGGCGGCGGTGACGGCGGGGGAGCTGGCCCAGGGGCGGCCCCTGACCGTGGAGGCGGACGAGGACGCCGAACAGGTGCTGCGGGTGATGGAGCAGTACCGGGTCCGCCGGCTGCCGGTGATCAACCACCCGGAGCACGAGCTGGTCGGCATGATCAGCGAGGCGGACATCGCGCGCAGCCTGCCGCAGGCGCGGCTGGCCGAGTTCGTGGCGGCGGTCTGCGCCGAGGAGCCGGCGCGCTCGAAGGAGGTACTGGAGACGCCGCAGGGCGCCTGAGGAGGAGCGTTTTCGGGAAATCTCCGCGACGGGCGGTCCGGAACCCCCTGCCCGGGGCGTGGTGATCGATCGGGTGGCACTCGGCGTACGGGTGCCGCCCGGTTTCACCGTCCGTACCCGTGGCCCGAGGGCCGTGCGGTACCCGTGGAGAGGACCCTCCCGCATGCAGCACTCCGGACTCGCCCGGCGCGCGTTCCTGGGCACGGCCGCCGTGGCCGGCGCCGGCCTGGTCACGGCGGCCACCACCGGTCCCGCCGCAGCCACGACCACCACAGCCACGACCGTCGCCGACGACCGGCCCGTCCCGGAGTCCGCGGCGTCCCCCTCCGCCACAGCCACAGCCACAGCCACCGACACCGTGTACCGGTGGCTCGGCACGGCCGGCTGGCGGATCGACCACGGCCGCCGCACCGTCCTCTTCGACCCGTACCTGACGCGCTTCCACACCGGTCTGTACGACGGGACGTTCAGCGAGGCGACCGCGCTGACGGTGAACACCCGGCTGGTCGACGAGCACGCCGGGCGCCCGGAGCTGGTGCTGGTCAGCCACAGCCACTGGGACCACATCAACGACGTCCCGCACATCGCCCTCACCACGGGGGCGACGGTGGTCGGCACCGAGACCACCTACCACCTGCTGCGCGCCTGGGGTGTGCCGGCCGGGCAGCTGGTGGTGGTCCGGGGCGGCGAGGTCCTGGACTTCGGCGACGGCCTGGTCGTGGAGGCGGTCTCCGCCCGGCACAGCCGCAACGGCCGCCGGCAGTACTTCGCTCCGGGCACCCTGCACTCGGCGCCGGCGCAGCCGCCCGCGACCGTCGGCGATCTGCCGGAGGGGGACACGTTGGCCTTCCAACTCTCCTTCGCCGGTGGGCCGTCGGCCTTCCTGACGGGGGCCAGTGACTTCGCCGAGCGGGAGCTGGCCGGCTTGCGGCCGGACATCGCGATGGTGGCGGTGCCGAGCAGTGCCTCGACCCACCGGTACGTGCCCCGGCTGCTGGAGGCGCTGGGACGGCCGCGCACGGTGGTGCCGGTGCACTGGGACAGGTTCGAGACCGAGCTGGTCAACCCCGTCCGGCCGGACGCGGACCTGGGCGCGTTCGTCGCCCAGGTCCGGCAGGCCTCGCCGCGCAGCCGGGTGGTGGTGCCGGACTACCTGACACCGCGCACCTTCCGGTAGCCGCGGGGCCGGGTCGTCGTGGTCAGCCCAGCGCGTACACGGCGGTGGCGTGCGCGGCCGGCTCCTCCTCGCCCTCGGCGGTCAGGGTGACGTCGAGGAACGCGATCCGGCGGCCCAGCTTGGTGATCCGGGCGTGCACCAGGACGTCCCGCCCGGTCACCGCGCGCTGGAAGCCGGTGGACTGCTGGACGGTCGTCGCCGGTCCGAAGCCGCCGCGGGCCGCCGACAGGGCGATCACGCCCGCGGTGTCGGCGGCGGCCATCAGCGCCTGGCCGGAGAGCGCGCCGCCCTCCCGGGCCAGCCGGTCGGACCAGGGCAGCCGGAGGACGGCGTGGCGCTCGCCGGTGTCGGTCACCGAGAGGCCGAGCTCCTGCACCCAGGGGGCGAAGTTGTCGGCGAGGATCCGGTCCGCCTCGGCGGTGGTGATCGTCATCCCGCCATTGTCGGCGGCGGGGGCCGCGCTGTCAGCGGTCCGCGCGCGGTGCCGGGCCGTGGTGCGGCGGCCGTCCCCGGCGCGGCGCGCCGTGGACGGCCGCTCCGGCCGGGGTCAGCCCTGTGCGCGCAGGGCCCGCTGCATCAGCTCCGCCAGGTGCACGGCCTGCCGCCCCTGGGCGAGTTGGGCGATCTGGGTGCGGCAGCTGAAGCCGTCGGCCAGTACCACCGTCTCCGGCGAGGCCGCCCGTACCTCCGGCAGCAGCACCCGTTCGGCGATCGCCACCGACACCTCGTAGTGGCCGCGCTCGAAGCCGAAGTTGCCCGCCAGCCCGCAGCAGCCGGAGTCCAGCACCCGGTTGTCGACGCCCATCCGCGCCTCGATCCGGCGGTCCGCGGCGGTGCCGAGCACCGCGTGCTGGTGGCAGTGGGTCTGGGTGACGGCCTCCACCGGCAGCTGCGGCAGAGGTGCGTCCGGGGCGAACTCGTCGACGAACTCGGCGAAGGTGCGGGTCCGTTCGGCCACCTGGCGGCCGTCGGCGCCGAGCAGGCGGGGCAGGTCCTCGCGCAGCGTCGCGGTGCAGCTCGGATCCATCCCGATCACCGGGGTGTCGGCGGGCAGGCCGGTGGCGGCGAGTGCGGCCAGGCTGCGCCGCATCACCCGCCGGGCGCCGGGGAGTTGGCCGGTGGAGTACCGGGTCAGGCCGCAGCAGACCGGGCCGGCCGGTAGCCGCGCGTCGAAGCCCAGGTGCTCCAGCACCTCGACGGCGGCGCGCAGCACGTCGGGCTGGAGGTGGTTGGAGAAGGTGTCCGGCCAGAGCAGCACCGGCCGCGAGCCCGGCGGGGCGGGGTGCTCGGCCCGGTGCCGCCGGTACCAGCGGGTGAAGGTCTCCGGGGGCAGGACGGGCAGCACCCGACGCCGGTCCACGCCGCCGAGCCGCTTCAGCGGGCCGGCGGCGGGCGAGCGCGCGACCAGGTTGGCCAGGCCGGGGGCCAGCGCGGCGGCCCGCAGCCAGAGCGGCAGCCGCCCCATCGCGTAGTGCGAGGCGGGCCGCAGCCGGTGCCGGTAGTGCTGGTACAGGAACTCGGTCCGGTAGGTCGCCATGTCGACGTGGACCGGGCAGTCGCTCGCACAGCCCTTGCAGCCCAGGCAGAGGTCCAGCGCCTCGCGCACCTCCGCCGACCGCCAGCCGTCCGGGACGGCTTCGCCGCGCAGCATCTCGGCGAGCAGCCGGGCCCGGCCGCGGGTCGAGTGCCGTTCCTCGCCGGTGGCCATGTAGCTCGGGCACATCACCCCGGTGGTCGGGTCCACGCACTTGGCGACGCCGACGCACCGGTGCACCGCCTTGGCCAGGCTGCCGCCGTCCTGCTCGAACGGGAGGGCGAGCGGCAGGGTGCGCAGCGGACCGTCGAACCGCAGGTCGGCGTCGAGCGGGCGCGGGTCGACCAGGGCGCCCGGGTTGAGCAGGTTCTCGGGGTCCCAGATCCGCTTGAACTCGCCGAACAGGGCGATGATCCCGGGCGGGTACATGCGGGGCAGCAGTTCGGCGCGGGCCTGTCCGTCGCCGTGCTCGCCGGAGAGCGAACCGCCGTACGAGACCACCAGGTCGGCCGCCTGCTCCATGAACTCCCGGAAGACCGGCAACCGCCGGGGCTCGGTGAGCGGGAAGTCGATCCGCAGGTGGACGCAGCCCTCGCCGAAGTGCCCGTACGGGATGCCGCGCAGGCCGTGCCGGCGCAGCAGCGCGCGCAGGTCGCGCAGGTAGTCGCCGAGCCGCTCCGGCGGGACGGCCGAGTCCTCCCAGCCGGGCCAGGCCTCGCTCCCCCCGCCCTGACCGCCCTGCCCGCCCTGCCCGCCGCCGGCACCGTCGGCCGCTTCGCGCGGGAGCCGGGTGACGATCCCGGCGCCGGCCTCGCGCACCCCCCAGAGCTGCTTCCGCTCGGCCGGGTCGGTGACCACGGAGACGGTCGCGGTCCGTTCGCGCCGCACCGCGTCGGCGAGCCCGCGCGCGGCGTCCAGGGCCTCGGCGGGCGTCGTGCCGCCGGCCTCCAGGAAGAGCCAGCAGGCGCCGTCCGGCAGCCGGTCGAGGGCGGGTGGGCGCGGGCCGGCGGCGAGCAGCGCGGCGACCAGGTCGGCGGCCATGCCCTCGACGGTGAGCGGGCGCAGCGGCAGCAGGGCGGGGACGGCGTCGGCGGCGGCGGTCTCGTCCGGGTACCCGGCGACCACCAGCACGCGGGCGGGCGGTTCCTCGACCAGCCGGACGGTGGCACCGAGCAGCAGGGCACAGGTGCCCTCGGTGCCGGTCAGCGCGCGGGCCAGCCGGTGGCCGCGCTCGGGCAGGAGGGCGTCCAGCGGGTAGCCGGAGGTGCGGCGCGGCAGGTCGGGCATGCCCTGGCGGATGGCGGCCAGGTTCCGTTCGGTGAACTCCTGGAGCCGGGTGTGGAGCCGGCCGACCGGGCCGGGCAGGGCACGGAGGGCGGCGCGTTCCGCCGTGCCGAGGGCGCCGCCGACGGTGAGTTCGGTGCCGTCGGCGAGCAGCAGGTCCAGCGACTCGACGTTGTCGGCCGTCCGGCCCCAGGTCACCGAGTGCGCGCCGCAGGAGTCGTTGCCGATCATGCCGCCGAGCGTGCACCGGCTGTGGGTGGAGGGGTCCGGGCCGAACCGCAGCCCGTACGGGCGGGCGGCCCGCTGGAGGTCGTCCAGCACCGTGCCCGGTTCGACCCGGGCGGTCCGGCGCTCCGGGTCCACGGCGTGGACGGCGCCGAGGTGGCGGCGGAAGTCGACGACCACGGCGCCCGGGCCGATCGCCTGCCCGCCGACGCTCGTCCCGGCCCCGCGCGGCACCACCGGCACCCCGTGGGCGCGGCAGAGCGCGAGCGCGGTGCGCACGTCGTCCAGGTCGGCGGGCTTGACCACGCCGAGCGGCAGGTGGCGGTAGTTGGAGGCGTCGTGGCTGTAGACGGTCCGTTCGGCCGCACCGAACCGGACCTCGCCGCGCAGGACGGCGGCCAGTTCGCGGGCCAGGTCGGCACCGGGGGTGGGGGACGGGCGGCTCACGGGCGGTCCTCCCGGGCGGAGGTCGGGGGGCGGGGCGGCGGTCCCGCCGATCATCGCAGCCGGGCCCGGCCGCGCGGTACCGCCCACTCCGGTGGACCGCCGCCCCGGCCGCCGACGGCGGCCGGGGCGCACGTCCGGCCCGCGCGCCCCCGGGGGACCCGGAGGGCCTGGAGCTCGTCTGACAGTTCCCGCCGGGCGCTCGACGCGGGCTGCCAGAAGAGCTCTAACGCCGGCCGGTGAGGGTGCCGCGGGCGATGTGCGACAGCTTGGCGACCTCGAAGGCCGGGTAGGCCCCGCCGGCCAGCAGCGAGAACTTGACGCCCTCCCGGCCGGCGGGCCGCCGGTGGCCGGGCGGCTGGAACCGGCGGTGGTGCTCGGCCGCCCTGTGGAAGAACTGCGGCCGCTCGGCCCGGGAGACGCAGCCGGCGAGGTCGAAGACGAACAGGTAGTGCCGGATCATCCGGGTGAACAGGGCGTCCCGGACGGCGTCCGGCCCGGGACCGCCGCTCCCCGCGGGCGCGTCAGGACCCTCCTCCAGCAGCTCGTCCAGCAGGGCGAAGGAGCGCTCGTACTGGTCGAAGAGGTCGAACCGGCTGCTGCCCGGCGAGCCGGTCGGGTGGACGGTCTCCCGGCGGCGCAGCTGCACGCAGTCCTGCGGGAGCACGGCGATCCGCGCGGCCGTCAGCATCGCCCGGTGGACCAGCGGGATCTCCTCGTACATGCCGTCGGGGAAGGCCAGGCCCCGCTCCTGCCAGTGCGCGCGGCGCAGCAGCCGGTCCCAGGCCAGGGCGGGCGCGCCCAGCAGTTCCGGGCGGTCCAGCGGGCCGAGGACGTCGGGGCCGGCCGCGGCCAGCTGCGCCTCGGCGCCGCCGGGCCAGTCCCGGCCCGCGTGCCGCCGGGTGTGTCCGAACAGCAGCAGGTCGACCGGGCCGGTCCGGTCGAGGCGGTCGGCGAGGGCCCGGAGGGCGTCCGGGGGGACGTGGTGGTCGGCGTCCAGGAAGAGCAGGTACGCGCCCCGGGCGCGGGCCGCGCCGGCGTTGCGGGCGGTCCCGACCCCGACCGCCGCGTCGAGGCGGAGCACGGAGACCTGCGGGTGCCGGGCCGCGTAGGTGTCGGCGAGGACGGTCGCGGACTCGGGGGAGCGGTCCGCGACGACGAGGACCTCGAAGTCGCGGAACGACTGGGCGAGCAGCGAGTCCAGGCAGTCCGCCAACTGTTTCTGCTGGTCGTGGGCGGGGAGCACGACGCTGATCAGGGGTGAGGGCATGGGGCCGGAGCGTAGGAGCGTCTGCGAACGGTGGCAAAGCCCTGACGGCGCATCATTCTGATCAATACCCGTCAAATCGTACGGGCGTGCGCCATATCTTCACCGGCTCCTCCGGGCGCGTCCACGTCAGGGCGCGCCCCGGGCCGGCTCCCGGGCCGACCCCAGGGCCGGGCACCGACCCGCTCGCCAGGTCGCGGAGGTACCAGTCCAGCCGGTGACCGTCCCTCCCGGTCACCGGTGCCTCCGCGGCGCGGCGGAAACCCGCCCGCCGGGCGACGGCGGCCGAGGCGCCGTTCTCCGGGTCGACCCGGATCACGCCCTGCGCGGCCCCCTCGCCCGCCGCGTAGCCGCAGACCAGGTGGACGGCGCGGGTCGCCAGCCCGCGACCGCGCCACTGCGGGTAGAGGCCGTAGGCGATGTTGACCTGGTCCGGACCGAGGTCGGGCAGGGCGAACCGCAGGTCGATCGTGCCGGCGAGGGTCGGCCCGGGCCCGGTGCGGATCCCGAAGGCGCGCGCGGGCCCTCCGGACGCCCACTGCGCGGTGCAGCGCCGTACGTACGCCTCGGTGGCGGCCCTGGTGCTCGGTGCGCCGTTGAGCCAGCGCACCAGCTGCTCGTCCTCCCCGGCCAGATGCGCGTCGATGTCCTCCACGCGGAAGGGCGTGAGGGTGACGACACCGTCCGAGAGCGTCACACGGTCCACACCGTCACTCTTCCGGGCGCCGACCGGGTGCGGCCAGCGAATTTCGGGCGAAAGGGGGCCGGAACCGGTCAGGATGCCGTGCCGGCCCGCTGCCGGCGCGGCAGCAGCGCCACCGCGACCGCGGCCGGCGCGACCACGCCCGCCCCGGTCGGCAGGTGACCCGCATGGCCTCGACGAACGCCGTCCGCGCCTGGTCGGCGACCGGACCACCGAGCCGGGAGGCGGCGGCCAGCGAGGAGCGGGCCGCGTCCGCGAGCTGCGGGGGCAGGGCGGTGACGTCCACCCGGCTCCGGTGGACGGCGCCGAGCACGCGGCCGAGCCCGCAGGCGGGACGCCTGCGGGCTCGGGGTGTGCCGGTGTTGCCGGGCCGGCTCAGTACCAGTGGTGCGACTGCCAGAAGGACCAGGCGCCGCACGGGCTGCCGTAGCGGGAGTTCATGTAGTCCAGGCCCCACTTGATCTGGGTGGCCGCGTTGGTGCGCCAGTCGGAGCCGGCCGAGGCCATCTTGGAGGCGGGCAGCGCCTGGACCAGGCCGTAGGCGCCGGAGGACGCGTTGGTGGCGGTGACGTTCCAGCTGCTCTCGCGGGCCACGATGTTGCTGAAGCACTGGAGCTGGCCGGCCGGGACGATCCGGGCGGCGATCTCGCGCGGGCTTCCGGAGGGGACGGGCTTGCTGTTCAGCGCGGCGCGTTCCTGCGAGCGGGAGGCGGCGGCCTCGGCGTCGGCCTTGGCCTTGGCGTCCGCCTGGGCCTGCGCCTGCGCCTGGGCGTCCGCCTGGGCCTGGGCCTCGGCCTGCGCCTGTGCGGCGGCGGCAGCGGCGTCGGACTCGGCCTGTGCCTGTGCCTGTGCGTCCGCTGCGGCCCGGGCCTCGGTGTCGGCCTGCGCCTGGTCGGCGACCGGCTGTCCGTCCACCGATACGGCGGCCACCGGGGCGGCGGCCTCCGCGACGGCGGTGCCGGTCTGCGGGATGGCGAGGGCGGCGGTGGCCGCACCCGCCACCACGAGGGTGGCGACACCGGTGATCAGCGAGTTGCGGCGGGCATGGCTGAGCTGCAAAGCGAACAATCCTTTTCCGTCGGGGGGCCGTCAGGGCCGTCGGTGGCCGTGGGTGTGCCGGGCGCCGTTCGGGCGGTGGCACGGGCGCCGGGCGCCGTACGGGCCGGCTCGGGTGAGCGGGGTCCGCGGTGGCGTACCGGACGGCCTGATGCCCCGGCGGAGTGCGGGGCGGGCGGGGTGCGCGGCGGGGGGACCGGTCCGCGCTGCCTGGCGACGGACCATTCTTGGCAGAGCCCGGGACGGGCGGCAATGCCGCGGGCTACTACGCCCGGTCGTGGATGTGCGGGGTGGAAACGCCGAAGCGCCCGACCGGAGGCGGGCGCTTCGTGGTGATTTGTCCGTTTTCGTGAATTCCTGGGCGGGCCTACTGGGTCGCCGACGAACGAACGGCTCCGATCCGGTCACCGCCTGCGTTCTTCCCCCCGGGGGTGGGCGGCCCCGCCCCGCCGGTCCGCCGGAAACGGCGGGTCCGGGGCCCGTCGGACGCGGTCGCCCGGGCGGTGTCCACTATCGGCGGCAGTAGACCGGCGAACCCGTGTGGGCGGCCTCACAGCCGGACCGGGCGGCGGTCGACGCAGGGTGACGCCGCGTTCACCGGTCCGGGCCGCCGCCGGGTCTCCCGGGCGGGCGGGTGCGCCCCGCCGGGCCGGACGGCACCGCCCGCCGGGCCTTCCCGTCCGGTCAGGTGCTCCGGTAGGGGTTCGGCTCGGCCGGCAGCGGCGGAGCGCTCGCGTACGGGTTGCCGGGCACGGGACCCTGCGCGTCGTACCCCGGCAGGTCGGGGACGTCGGCGGAGGCGTCCTCCTCGCCGTCCTCGTCCGCCGGCTCCTCCTGCTCCTCGACCGGCACCAGGTCACGGGCCAGGAGGGTGGCACCGGCCACCGCCCCCGGCATGGCGATCACCGTCACCAGCGGCACCAGGAACGCCAGGACCAGCGGCACGCCGAAGCCAAAGGCGAGTCCGAGCCGGGCGCGCAGCAGCCGGATCCGCTCGCGCTGCGGCACCCCGCGCCGCTGGAGGCCGACCGAGGTCAGCTCGACCGCGAGGAAGAACCCGGAGACCAGGAAGCCCAGGACGGGGACCACCGTCTGCCCGATCACCGGGATGAACCCGCAGGCGAACAGCACCACGCCGAAGCCGGCCGCCCGGACCAGCACGTAGAGGCTGTCCCGGGCCGAGATCACCAGCTCGCGCCAGAGCGGCGTGTCGGGCGCGGCCGGAGCGCCGCCCTCGGTCTCGTCGACCTTCTCGCAGAGCGCCTCGTAGAAGGGCTGGCCGACCAGCAGTGTGACTGCGGTGAAGGTGAGGACGGAGAGCATCAGGCCGCCGACGAAGACGATCGCGGCGAGCGCGGTGCGCAGCATGCCCTGCCAGGGCGAGCCCCAGTCGTCGGCGAACGGGGTGGCCCAGTCGGCGATGTCGCCGGCCCAGCCGCCGAGGAAGAACAGCGCCACGACGTAACCGACCAGGGTGATCAGCGCCGGGATCATCCCGAACGCCCACCAGCGGCCGTGTCGGCCCACCCACTTCTGGCCCTTGGCCAGGTACCCCATCCCCGCTGCAAGATCTCGCATGAGGGGAAGGGTAGGTGCTGGTACGTCAGCGGGTCATATCCGTCCCGTCACGGAACGGAACGGAGCACGGGGCCCGCCCGGGGCCGGCCCGCCGGACGGGGCGGACGGCGAGGGCGGCGAGGGCGGCGAGGGCGCGGTCCGGCCGGGCGGACCGGCGGGCGGGAACGCGACACCGGGCCCGGGAGCCTCCGCAACGGCTCCCGGGCCCGGTGGTTCGCGGGCGGCGTGCTCGGCTCAGGAGGCCGAGGTCACCGCCGCGGCCCGCCGCCGGCGGCCCACCACGGCCGACGCCGTCAGCACGATGGCCGCGGCGACCAGCGACAGGTACATCTGCTTCCGGCCGTCGGAATCGGTGAACATGTACGCCATCACGAAGCCGATCATGCCGATCGCGGTCCAGGTGAGGTACGGGTACAGCCACATCCGGACGGTCAGCCGCTCGGGCATCTCGCGCTCGATGATCCGGCGCATCCGCAGCTGGGAGAAGCAGATCACCAGCCAGACGAAGAGCGCCACCGCACCCGAGGAGTTGAGCAGGAAGGAGAAGACGGTGTCGGGGGAGGTGTAGTTGAAGAAGACGGCGACGAAGCCGAACACCACCGAGGACAGGATCGCCACCTGCGGCACGCCGCGCTTGGTCACCGAGGCGAAGGCCTTCGGCGCGTCGCCGCGCTGCCCGAGCGAGAAGGCCATCCGGGAGGCGGTGTACATGCCCGAGTTCAGGCAGGAGAGCACGGCGGTCAGCACGATCACGTCCATCACCCGACCGGCGCCCGGGATGCCGATGTGCTCCAGCACCGCCACGTACGGGCTGCCCTTGACCGAGGCGGAGTCCCACGGCAGCAGGGTCACCACGAGCAGGATCGAGCCCAGGTAGAACACGCCGATGCGCCAGATCACGCTGTTGGTGGCCTTGCTGACCGCCTTCTCCGGGTCCTCGGACTCGCCGGCGGCCAGGGTGACGATCTCGCTGCCCATGAAGGCGAAGACGACGGTGAGCATGCCGGTGAAGACCGCACCCACACCGTGTGGCAGGAAGCCTCCGTGGCCGACCAGGTTCTCGGTGCCGACGGCCCGGGTGCCGGGCAGCAGGCCGAACACCGCCAGCGTGCCGACGACCAGGAAGGCGGCGATCGCCACCACCTTGATCCCGGCGAACCAGAACTCGAACTCGCCGTAGGAGGCGACCGAGGCGAGGTTGGTCGCGGTGAGGACGGCCATGACGATCAGCGCGAACGCCCACTGGGGGACGCCGGGCATCCAGCTGTTGAGGATCTTCGCGCCGGCGGTGGCCTCGACGGCCAGCACCACGACCCAGAAGAACCAGTACAGCCAGCCGATCGAGAACCCGGCCCAGCGGCCGAGCGCCCGGTCCGCGTACGCCGAGAAGGAGCCGCTCTGCGGGTCGGCCGCGGCCATCTCGCCGAGCATCCGCATGACCAGCACGACCAGGACTCCGGCCAGCGCGTAGGAGAGCAGGATGCCGGGGCCGGTGGCGGCGATGCCCGCGCCCGAGCCGACGAAGAGGCCGGCGCCGATGACGCCGCCGATGGCGATCATCGACAGGTGGCGGTTCTTGAGTCCGGCCTTCAGGTGGCCGTCGCCACCGTGACCGGGCTGCTGCTGCGGGGTGGTGCCGTTCGCGGAGGCGTCGACCGGGGGCGATCCGGTCGAGGTGGTGGTTTCCGCACTCATCTGAGGGTGCCCTGTGCCTTTCCAGCGCGGCCTGACCCTCGACTCGTACGCCGGAGGGTGGGGGACGGATCCGCGCATTGCGGTGCAACCTAACTTCTACCTCCGAGTATCGGAACAAGGCCCCGGAAAATGTTCGCTCAGCGGACGTGAAACAGCAGGTCAGAGGGGGTGAAGAGGGGGCGGTGAAAGCTCAAATCTGACACAGTGCCAGGTCGCCGGGGGTGGGGCGGGACTGCCGGCGGCCCGCCTGCGGGGTCCGTCGGGCGGCCGTTCATACTGGCCGCGTGATGATCGTCCTCGTGGTGTTCGGCATCCTCCTCCTGCTGGCCGTCCTGGCCCTCGCGCACTGGTACCTCTGGCGCCGCCTGGTGCGCGACGTCTCCGTGCCGGGCGGGCGGTGGCGCCGGGCCGGCACGGTGCTCGCCGTCGTCCTGCCGCTGCTCGCCCTGGGGGCGGTGATCGGCGGGCGGGCGCTCCCGATGGCCGTGGAGCGGTGGCTGGCCTGGCCCGGGTACCTCTGGCTGGCGGTGCTGCTGTACCTGCTGCTGGCGCTCGGTGTCGGCGAGGCCGTGCGTCCGCTGCTGCTGCGCCTGCCGGCGCGCCGGGCGGAGGCCGGGCGGGTGGCCGAACCGGCACCGGTTGCCGACCCGGCTGATCCGGCGGACCCGGCGGACCGGACGGTTCCGGAAGCGCCCCGGGAGGTTCAGGAGGCCCGGGAGGTCCCGGAGGTTCCGGGGAGCGGGGCCGGCGCGCCGTCGACGTCCTTCGCCCCCTCGCCCGAGCGGCGACTCTTCGTGGCCCGGGCGGTCGCGCTCGGCGCCTCCGGCGCGGCGGCGGCCGTGGTCGGCACCGGCGCCTACGGGGTCCTGCGCGGACCCGGGCTCAAGCACGTGACCGTGCCACTGGCCAAGCTGCCCGCCCGGGCGGACGGCTACCGGATCGCGGTGGTCAGCGACATCCACCTCGGGCCCATCCTCGGCCGCGCCCACACCCAGCGGATCGTGGACACCATCAACGGGGCGCAGCCCGACCTTATCGCGATCGTGGGCGACCTGGTGGACGGCAGCGTCGCCGAACTCGGCCGGGACGCCGAGCCCTTGGCGCAGCTGCGGGCCCGCGACGGCGCGTACTTCGTCACCGGCAACCACGAGTACTTCTCCGGCGCGGCCCCCTGGGTGGACTTCGTCCGCGAGCTGGGTGTCCACCCGCTGCAGAACGCCCGGGTGGAGCTGGGCGGCTTCGACCTGGCGGGGGTCAACGACATCGCCGGCGAGAAGGAGGGCGACGGTCCGGACTTCGGCAAGGCGCTCGGCGACCGCGACCGGGCCCGTACCTCCGTCCTGCTGTCGCACCAGCCGGTCACCATCCACGACGCGGTCCGGCACGGCGTCGACCTCCAGCTCTCCGGGCACACCCACGGCGGGCAGCTCTGGCCGGGCAACTTCCTGGCCGAGCTCGCCAACCCCACGGTCGCCGGGCTGGAGCGGTACGGCGACACCCAGCTCTACGTCACCCGTGGCGCCGGTGCCTGGGGCCCGCCGGTCCGGGTGGGCGCGCCGTCCGACATCACCGTCGTCACCCTCGCCTCGCTCCGGGCCTGAGCGCGGGCCCGGAGCGGCGCGGTCCGATCCACGCGGTCCGGGTCGCGCCGGTCAGACCCGCTCGCTCTCGCCCTCGGTGTCGATGTGGGGGAGGATCCGGTCGAGGAAGCGGGGCGTCCACCACGCGGCCGGGCCGAGCAGCGTCATGACCGCCGGTACCAGCAGCAGCCGGACGATCGTGGCGTCGATCAGGACGCTCACCGCCAGGCCCAGGCCCATCATCTTGATCACGATGTTGTCGCTGACGATGAACGCGGCGAACACGCTGACCATGATCAGCGCCGCACAGCTGATCACCCGCGCCGTGATCTCCAGCGCGTGCGCCACGCCCGCCCGGCTGTCGCCGGTCCGCAGCCAGGCCTCGTGCACCCGGGAGAGCAGGAAGATCTCGTAGTCCATGCTCAGGCCGAAGACGATCGCGAACATCATCATCGGCACGTAGCTCTCGATCGGCACGGTGCCCGAGACGCCGAGCGCCGGACCGCCCCACCCCCACTGGAAGACGGCCACCAGGACCCCGTACGACGCCGCGATCGAGATCAGGTTGAGCACGGCGGCCTTCACCGCGACCAGCAGCCCGCGGAACACGATCAGGATGATCAGGAACGCGAGCCCCACCACCACCGCGATGATCCACGGCAGCCGGCTCGACACGATGTCCAGGAAGTCCACCTGCGCGGCGGTCGTCCCGGTCACGTACGTCTCGGCGCCGGTGCCGGCCACGGACTGCGGGAGCACCGTGTCGGCGAGCCGGTTGACCAGCTCGGTGGTGCTCTGCTCCTGGGGCGCCTCCGCCGGGATCACGGTGGACACCAGGATCACGCCGTCCGGGCTGGGCTGGAGCGGGCCGACGCTGGCCGCGCCCGGCAGTCCGGTCAGCGCCTGCTGCACGGCGCTCTGCACCCCGGACCGGTTCCCGGCCGGCACCGCGCTCTGGTCCACCACCAGCGTGAGCGGCCCGTTGGAGCCCGGGCCGAAGGCCTCCGACATCAGGTCGAAGGCCCGCCGGTCGGTGAACGAGGTCGGGTCGGCGCCGTCGTCGATGTGCCCCAACTGGATGGAGAACAACGGGATCGCCAGGATCGCGATCACGATCACGCCCCCGGTCAGGAACCACCACGGCCGCCGCTCCACCCGCCGGGCGTAGCGGTGCCAGCTCCCGGTGATCTCCTCGCCCGGCGCGGCCCCGGTCTCGGCGACCGGTCGCCGCACGTGGTAGCGGTCCATCCGCCGCCCGATCAGCCCCATCAGGGCGGGCAGCAGGGTCAGCGCGCCGAGCACCGCCGAGACCACGGTCACCGCAGCCGCGACACCCAGCTTGGCGATGAAGGAGACCCCGGAGACCGAGAGCCCGGTCAGGGCGATGACGACCGTGCAGCCGGAGACCAGGACGGCCCGCCCGCTGGTGGCGACCGCCTGCCCGGCCGAGGCCACCGGATCGTGGCCGTCCATCAGGTTCTGCCGGTGCCGGGTGAGCAGGAACAACGCGTAGTCGATGCCGACGCCCAGCCCGATCATCGTGGCCAGCGTCGGTGCGACCGTCGCGAACGTGGAGAGAGCCGCCAGCAGCCCGAGCACACCCAGGCCGACCACCGCGCCGATCAGCGCCGTGACCAGCGGGAGACCGGCCGCGATGACGCTGCCGAAGCCGATCAGCAGCACCACGATGGCGACCGCGAAGCCGATCGCCTCGCTGGTCCGGTCGTCCGGGGCGGGGCGGGCCAGCTCGCCGAGCGGGCCGCCGTACTCCACCTGCACCCCGGCGGCCCGCAGCGGCGCGACGGCGGTGTCCACCTCGTCGAGGTAACTCTCGCCGAGCGTCGTCGGGTTGGCGTCGAACCGGACGGTGATGTACCCCGTGAGGCCGTCCGTCGACAGCGGTCCGCCCGGCGGCGCGGCCTGTCCGGCCGGGGGCAGCGGGCTCTGCACGGACAGTACGTGCGGCAGCTGCTGGAGCGCGGTGAGCGACTGGGAGAGCGGCGACTCGAAGCCGGCCAGCGGCTGGGCGTCGTGCAGGACGATCTGGGCGGCGGTGCCGGCGGCCGCGGGCTCGTGCGCCTGGAGCACGTTCTTCCCCTGCGCGGCCTGGGTGCCAGGCAGCGAGAAGTCGTCGGAGTAGGTGCCGCCCACGGTCCGGTTGGCGATCTGGACGCACGCGAGGACCGCCAGCCAGAGGACGATCACGAGCACGGAGTGCCGGGCGCACCACTCGCCGGTCCGGCGGAGCAGGCCGCGGCGGGACCGGGAGGGTGGGCTGGGGGTGGCGGCCCGGCTGGGCGGCGTCATGGGCTCTCCCGGGGGTGGGTCCGCCGCGAGGTGGCCGCCGAAGAGCGGCAGCGGGGCGGGCCGGATGCGACAAACCCTAGGTCGCGCGGGTGCGCCGGGCCCGGGGAAGGGCGGCCCGCTGCTCCCTTCGGGCGGTCCGGGTGCCGGTCGGGGTGTCGGTCGGGGCCGGTCCGGGTGCCGGTCCGGGCCGGTCGGGGTCAGTCGGCCCGCAGGGCCAGCACGGTGACGAGCCGGGCGTCGGCGGGGTTCCCGGTGAGGCGCGCGGCCAGCACCGCCGGGATGTCGCTCTCCTGCGAGTACCCGGGCACGACGGTGACCTCCGTCTCCCGTACGCCGTCCGTGCCGGCGACCGCGTAGGTCACCCGGTACCTGGTCGCGTCGGGCGGCGGGACCGCTCCGGTCCTCCGCATCGGGCACCACCTCCGTCCCGCCGTCATTGTCCGCCCGGACGCGGGTGGAGGGGATGCCGGGCGCGGAGCCGCCCCGGGCGCACGGCCCGCCGGCCCGCGTGCCCGGGCCGCGTGCCCGGGCCGCGGCGCGATCCTGTGGCCGATCGGGACGAACCCGGGCAGAGTGGAGATTCCGGGCGCGATGCCCCGGCAGCGGGAACCACCGGGACGGCTCCGGGAAGGAGCGACCCCATGCAGACCACCTGGAAGGGGACGATCAGCTTCGGCCTGGTCTCCATCCCCGTCCACCTGTACTCCGCCACCCAGGAGCACGACGTCCCCCTGCACCAGGTGCACGCGAAGGACGGCGGCCGGGTCCGGATGAAGCGGTACTGCGAGCAGGAGGCGAAGGAGGTCCCGTACGCGGAGATCGCCAAGGGCTACGAGTCCCCGGACGGCCGGACCGTCACCCTCACGGACGAGGACCTCGCGGACCTGCCGCTGCCCAGCAAGAAGATCATCGACGTGCTGGCCTTCGTGGACGCGGCCGAGATCGACCCGCTGATGTTCTCCAAGGCGTACTACGTCGGTGTCGCCGACAAGGCCGCCGCCAAGCCGTACGCGCTGCTCCGGGACGCGCTGGTCGAGTCCGGACAGATCGCCGTCACCAAGATCGCGCTGCGGACCAGGGAGTCCCCGGCCGTGCTGCGCGTGCACGACGGCACGCTGGTCCTCCAGACCTGCATCTGGCCCGACGAGGTCCGCCCGGCCGCCGGCATCGCGCCGGAGGAGGAGGTTACCGTCCGGCCGCAGGAACTGAAGATGGCGCGTTCGCTGATGGAGACCCTCTCCGAGGACTTCGACCTCGGCCAGCTCCACGACGACTACCAGAAGGCGCTCCAGCAGGTCATCGAGGCCCGGCTGCAGGGGGTCGAGGTGCCGCACGAGGAGGAGCCGGGGGAGGCGCCGGACAACGTGATCGACCTGATGGAGGCGCTGCGCAGCAGCCTCCGGCAGGCCAAGGGGGCGCACCCCGGCCGGGCGGGCGGACGGCCGGCGGAGGCCGACGTCAGCACCGAGGGGGCCGTCAGCACCGATGAGACCTTCGAGGAGAAGCCGGCCCCGCGCAAGCGCGCCGCGGGTACGAAGAAGGCGACTCCCGCCAAGCCCACCGCCGCGGCAGCGCGGAAGGGCACCGCCTCGGCCACGAAGAAGGCCGCCGCCAAGAAGACCACGACCCGAAAGTCCACCACCCCACGGAAGGCCTCGTGACCTCCCGCCACCCCGGAGGTGATCCCCGATGGACCTGCTCACCTACAAGGCTCTCGACACCGGCCCGGAAGCTCCGGCCCACCCGAGCCTGGCCCACCGCGCCTGGCACGGCCTGCTCGGCCTCAGCCCGACGGCCGTGGTCCTCCTGGTCGGCCTCTCGCTCGGCCTCGGCGCCGTCGGCGCCCAGGTCACGTCGCTGCCCTGGCTGATCGTCTTCAGCGTCATCTGGGGGGTGACCGTGATCGCCCTGGTCGGCGTGGTGGCCCGCTGGCGGACGCCCGGCCGGGGCCGGCACCGGATGGCCACCTGACGTCCGCCGGGGCGGTCCCCCGCCCGTGATCGCGGGGAACCGCCTCGTGCGGGGGAGTCCCGGACGGGGGAGGCCGGGGCGGGGCCGCCGCGGGTGCGGGTCAGCCCTTGAACAGGTTGTGGCCGACGTCCGACGGCACGAGCTCCTTCACCGGCGTGCTGTCCCCGTCGGGCACCCGGGCGCCGGGGACCGGCTCGTCGCTCTCGCGGTGCAGCAGCACCACGCCCTGTTCGGCCCAGACCTGCCGGTAGCCGTGGGCGAGCAGCAGCGCGATCCGCTCGGCCTGCTCCACGTCCGACTGGAACGGGAAGGTCCGGGTGTCGGACCGGATCAGGACGTACTCCCGGCCGCGCGGCACGCCGTCGACGAGGACGGTGTCGGTCCGGCCGACCAGCCGGGGCACCACCTGGTTGTCGGCCTCGACCCGGGCGCCGTCGGGGATCTGCCCGGCGCCGCGGACCAGCGCCGCGTTGCTCGCCGAGGGCCGCCAGCCGGCCGGTGTCAGCAGGCTGATCCCGCCCAGCATCACGCTGCTCGCCAGCGAGACGGCCACCACGGCGAGGCCGAGACCGGTACCGGCCCGCCGCCGCAGGCCGCCCCGGGCGTGCAGGCGGCCGAGCGCCTCCAGGGTGGCGGTGAGCAGCACCGGCCAGAGGAAGGCGTCGTAGTGGTGGGCGATCGACCAGTGGTTGGCGTTGTCGGAGAGGACCCGCTCGGCGAGCAGCGGCAGCAGGCAGAGCGTGGTCGCCGAGCGCAGCGGGAGCAGGAACAGGGTGCCGAACAGCCAGAGCACCAGCAGCGGCTTGAGGGTCGCGTTGGTGGCGACCCGGAGCAGCAGCAGCGGGTCG
This sequence comes from Kitasatospora sp. NPDC127035, assembly GCF_042726075.1. NCBI lineage: Bacteria > Bacillati > Actinomycetota > Actinomycetes > Kitasatosporales > Streptomycetaceae > Kitasatospora > Kitasatospora sp. NPDC127035. The sequence goes on from NZ_JBHXDN010000041.1 coordinate 21,974, forward strand.
CCGAGCACGTTGGTCAGCGCCGTCCCGGCGTCCGGGCCGATCGGGCCGTAGACCCAGTAGTAGTCCGGCTGCCCGCCCATCGCGGGGATGAGCCACACGATGGCGAGCGCCGAGGCGAGCGGGCCGCCGACCAGGAGCCCGGCGCCGTACAGCAGGCCCCGCCGGTCGCCGGCCCGCTCGCCCTGCCGGTCGCCGCGCGGGCGGTTGCGCCAGAGCAGGACCAGGCCGTAGACGCCGACCAGCAGGCCGAGGTCCTCCTTGGTGGCGCAGAGCAGCGCGGCGGCGAGGGCCGCGGTCCCGTACCGGCGGGCGAGGCCGCGTTCGAGCATCAGCAGGGTGAGCGGGACGGCGAAGGCGACTTCGTGGAAGCCGCCCCGGCCGGCGGCGAGCAGCGGCCAGCCCAGTCCGTACACCAGACCGGCGAGGTCGGCTGCCAGGCGGGCGGCGCGGGTCGCGCGGGTCGCGCGGGTCGCGCCGGGGTCCTCGTCGCGGGCGGTCGCGGAGGCGTCCCCGCCGGGTCCGGCGGCCGGTGCCGACGCGTCGGCCGGTACGGGGGAGGGGAGCCGGAAGCAGTGCACGGCGATGCGGCGGACCAGCGGGACGCCGGCGGCGAGGAGGAGCGCCTGACCGAGGATCAGGGTGCGAGGGTCCTCCCAGATCCAGTAGAGCGGGGCGAGCGCCGCCAGCACCGGTGAGAAGTGGTCGCCCAGGAGCGAGAACTCGGGTGGGAACTCGTGGTGGTAGCTCTTGACCGGCGCGACCGGGAGACCGAAGTGCGCGTAGGCCGCGACACCCTGGTGGAAGATCCCCAGGTCGAAGCCGCCCAGTTGGACCGCCGACCACTGCTGCAGCCCGCAGGCCGCGGTGACCGCTAAGCAGAGGAACGTCAGGACGGCCGTCCGGCGTCCGGAGAGCGCGGCGGTCCGTGGCGCGGGCGGTCGGGAGGCGCGCGGCAGCAGCGGCCGGATCGTACGGGTGGACGGGGTGAGTCCGGTTTCGACTGGCACGTGATCCCTGAAGTGGTCGGAGTCGGAGGCAGGTGGGCCGGGTCCGGCCGGGCCTGCCCGGTGGGGCCGGCCCGGGGCCGGGCCGGACTGTGCGTCGGGCGGGACCGCGGGCCGGTCCCGTCCGACGGCCGGTCAGCCGGTGGTCCCGGCCTGCTCGGTGGCGGTCCGCCGGAGCAGGGTGATGCCGTGCTCGCTGCGGACGACGTGGTAGCCGCCCTGCTTGGCGAGGGCGACCTCCTCGCGTTCGCGGTCGGGCGACAGCGGCCAGCCCATCGGCCGGCCCTCGTCCACCACGATCCACTCGGCGGTCGACCAGCTCTGCGGCCAGCCGAACACGATGACCTCGCAGCGGTTGGTCAGCTGGGGCACCAGCCGGTTGGACGCGGAGACCCGGGCGCCGTCCGGGACGGCGGCCAGGACCGACCGGGCGGCCTCGACCCGCGCCGGGGTGCGCCAGAGTTCGAGGCCGAACAGCTGGCTGAACGCGAAGCCGGGCAGCAGGACGAGCGTGACCGCGAGGCTGACCGGCAGCGCGGCCCGGGCGGCCCGCCGGTGCAGCACCCCGGGGTTGGCGCGGGCCTTCACCAGGACGTCCACGAAGGCGAGGAACACGATCGGCATCAGGACGGCGCTGTAGTGGTAGCCGGTGCCCCAGTAGGCGGGGTTGTTGGAGAGCAGCCGCCAGCCGAGGGTGGGGAGCGCGACCAGCAACAGCGGGGACCGGACGGCCAGCAGCATGGTCGGGGCGAGCAGCAGCAGCACGGTCCGGACCTTCTCGCCCGGGGTGATGAGGTCGAGCGGGAGGGTGAGCAGGTTGCGGCCGCCCGAGCCGCCGCTCAGGTTGTCCCAGTAGGCGAAGCTGCCGCCGGGGCTCATCGCGGGCAGCAGCACCAGCAGTTCGAGCAGTGAGGCGGCCACGCCGAAGGCGACGGCGGCCGCACCGATCCGGCGGTTGCCGCGCCAGAGGATGTACCCGCCGACGGCGGCGACGGTGATGCCGAGGTCCTCCTTGACCAGGACCAGCGGCGCGGCCCAGGCGAACGCCGCCGCCCACCGCTGCTCGCCGAGCGCCGCCACCGAGAAGGCGACCAGCGGGACGGCGAAGCTGATCTCGTGGAAGTCGAAGCCGAGCGCCGAGGCCAGGCCCCAGGAGGCCCCGTAGCCGAAGCCGGTGATCAGGGCGGCGGCGGGCCCGATGCTGCGCAGCGCCCAGCGGCTGATCGGCACGGCGGCGACGGCGAGCAACGCGGACTGACCCAGCAGCAGGACCTTGGCGGAGGGCCAGATCCAGTAGAACGGGGCGAGGACGGCCAGGATCGGCGAGAAGTGGTCGCCGAGGAGGTTGAACCCGGGGCCCTTCAGCTCGACGATCGGTCCGCGTCCCTCGGCGTAGCCGCGGACGCCCTGCTCGAAGATACCGAGGTCGTACCCGCTGGTGAGGAGAAGGTCGTGGCGGCGGACGGTAAAGAAGGAATAGACCAGGAATAGGGCGAGGGCGACCGCCCAGGGGATGAATCGCACCCGCCGATCGGCGGGGGATGGTGCGACCGATGGTTCGTCACCCTCCGTCCTTCGATGGAGTGCAGCGGTGAGTGTACTAATGGTCACTGAACATCCCCGTCGTTCCGGGTCGAGTGGTCTGTGCGGCCGATTCTCGCCAGCTGTTCGAGGCGGCGGGCGGGTTCAGCCACGAGCGAACGCCGTCGGGCGTGTCGGCCCCCGGGCGGGCACCGTAACATGGAGGTGCCCTCCCCGGCGATTGAGGCGTCGGGGAGGGCGTTTCATCGATGACCCGTCGTCAGGCCGTGCTGCCGGTCAGCCGGTGACCGGCTGATGCTGGATCAGTTCCACTTCTGGTACGAGCCGCCGTTGCCGCCCAGGGTGTAGACGTTCCCGTTGACGTTGCTGTCCAGGTAGAGCCCGGTGGCGACGTTCTGGTAGGCGTAACCGTTTCCGGCCCAGCTCTTCACCCACTTCTGGTAGTTGCCGCCGTTGCAGCCGAGGGTGTAGGCGTTTCCGGCGCCGTTGCTGTCGAGGCAGAGCCCCGTGGCGAGGTTCCGCAGGGTGTAGGTCGATCCGCCCAGGTCGTTGGCGTACCAGACCTGGTAGGAGCCGCCGTTGGCGGCCAGGGTGTAGACGTTGCCGGCGCCGTTGCTGTCGAGGACGCGGCTGGTGGCGAGGTTCGTGAGCGTGACGTAGCCGGAGGCGGCGCTGGCCTGGCCGGAGACCAGGACCGTCATCCCTCCGGCCAGGATCGCCGTCGAGGCGACAAGGGCAGCGGTGCGCTTGGCGAGCTTCATCGCATTTCCTTTCGATGCCGACCGGCCCTCCGGCCGGTCGACATCGAACTTATCCAAGGATTCCCCTTCGCAGGTTTTCCGGATCTCCGGAAATGCCCGGGTTCGGCCACTCGGAATTGGGTGGTCCGGATTTCTGGAGTATGAACGGAATAATTCCCGCCGGTTCGCGGGCGGGTGGAAATCGATATTCGGCGGGTCCGTGCTGAACAGGGGGTCCCGGGGGAGGATGTCATGGCAATGTCAGACAAAGGACGTGAAAGCCGCAAACCCGGCGCTGCGGCGCCCCGGGCCGCCGCGCGGGAACTTGGCCGGATCCGGCCGGGGCGGGGCCCCGGCCGGCCGTGCCGGTACCTCAGGCCACCCAGACGGTCGTGACGTTGCAGAACTCCCGGATGCCGTGGCCGGACAGCTCCCGGCCGAAGCCCGAGCGCTTGACCCCGCCGAACGGCAGCGCGGGGTGCGAGGCCGTCATGCCGTTGAAGAACACCCCGCCGGCCTGGATGTCCCGGACGAACCGCTCCTGCTCGGCCGGGTCCTCGGTCCAGACGTTGGAGCTCAGCCCGAACGGGGTGTCGTTGGCCAGGGCCAGCGCCTCGTCCAGGTCGGCGGCCCGGTAGACGGTGGCGACCGGGCCGAAGGTCTCCTCCTGGTGGATCCGCATCGCCGGGGTGATGCCGGTCAGCACCGTCGGCTCGTAGAACCAGCCCGCGTCCAGGCCCTCCGGGCGGCGCCCGCCGCACTCCACCCGCGCACCGTGCGCCCGCGCGTCCTCGACCAGGTCGGCCAGCTCGTCCCGGCCCTGCCGGCTGGCCAGCGGGCCGACCTCGGTGGCCTCGTCCATCGGGTCGCCCACCCGCAGGGCCCGCATCGCCGCGGTGAAGCCGGCGGTGAACCGCTCGTAGACGTCGGCGTGCGCGATGAAGCGCTTGGCGGCGATGCAGGACTGGCCGTTGTTCTGCGCCCGGGCCCGGACGGCGGTGGCGATCGCCGCGTCCAGGTCGGCGCTCGGGAGCACCACGAACGGGTCGCTGCCGCCCAGCTCCAGCACCGCCTTCTTCACCTCGTCGGCCGCGGTGGCCGCGACCGCCCGCCCGGCCGGCTCGCTGCCGGTGAGGGTCACCGCCGCCACCCGGGGGTCGCGGATCACGCCCTCCACCGCACCGGAGCCGATCAGCAGGGTCTGGAAGCAGCCCTCCGGGAACCCGGCCCGGCGGAACAGCTCCTCCAGGGCGACCGCCGTGCGCGGCACGTTGGACGCGTGCTTGAGCAGGCCGACGTTGCCCGCCATCAGGGCCGGTGCGGCGAACCGGACCACCTGCCAGAGCGGGAAGTTCCACGGCATCACCGCCAGCACCGCGCCCAGCGGCCGGTACCGGACGTAGGCGCGGGCGGCGCCGGAGTCGGCCACGTCGGCCGGGTCCGGATGCTCGTCGGCGAGCAGCGCCTCCGCGTGCTCGGCGTACCAGCGCATCGCCTTCGCGCACTTCGAGGCCTCGGCGCGGGCGGCGGTGAGCGGCTTGCCCATCTCCTCCGTCATGGTCCGGGCCACCGCTTCGAGGTCCTGGTCGAGCAGGTCGGCGGCCCGCCGGAGCAGGTCGGCCCGGTACGGGAAGGAGCTGGTGCGGTAGCTGCGGAACGCCTCCTCGGCGCGGGCCAGCCGGCGCTCCACGCCGGCGGCGTCCAGCGGCTCGAAGGTCTCCAGGGTCTCGCCGGTCGCGGGGTTCACGCTTGCGATGGGCACGGGGGCACTCCCAGGGGTGCGTGGGCGGGTGGTTCCGGGGTCTGCCCCTCACCCTCGCCGACACCCCCCGTGCGGACGCGCCATGACCGCCCGGCGTGTCCTGCCGGGCGGTCGGCCCGCGGTGGTCGCCGCGGCGTCGGCGGGCTCAGTCCGGCAGCGACTCCACCCGGGCCGCCGCCTCCCGCGCGCGGGCGCCGGCCCTGGTCCGGCCGGCCGTGATCAGGCGGTTCGGGAAGCGGTGCAGGTACTCCGCCTCCAGCTGCCCGGTCCGCAGGGTGTGCCGCTTCAGCGCATCCTCCGAGCCGTACAGGAACGTCTCGTGGCGGGTCCGGTGCAGCTGTTCCAGCTCGTGCAGCAGCGTGTCGTTGCCCAGGGCGTGCGGGGAGATGCCCTCCGGCCTGGGGTGCGGGGTGTCGGGGTGCTGCATGTGGTCAACCTCCTCGGCGGAAGCCCCCCGCCTAGCCGGTGCCCCGCCGCGGGGCCCGGTACACCCGTTGGCGAGGGGTTGCGCGACGGCTCCTCCGGTGATCCGCGGAGCGTCCCGCCGATCGCGCCGATCCGGGCGGCCGGGGCGGCCGGCCAGGGGTGACCGGCTGCCCGAAGAGGGGTGGTCGGATCGTAGGATGAAACCTTCGCATGCTTACCACTTACCCTGAACAGGCACTGATGTCACTCCCCAAGGCCGAACTCCACCTGCACATCGAAGGCACCCTGGAGCCCGAGCTCGCCTTCGCGCTCGCGGCCCGCAACGGCGTCACCCTGCCGTACGCGGACACCGAGGAGCTGCGCCGTGCCTACGCGTTCAGCGACCTGCAGTCCTTCCTCGACCTCTACTACGCGCTGATGGCCGTGCTGCGGACCGAGGAGGACTTCGCCGACCTCGCCGAGGCCTACCTGGCCCGGGCCGCGGCCCAGGGCGTCCGGCACGCGGAGATCTTCTTCGACCCGCAGGCGCACACCGCCCGGGGCGTCCCGCTCGCCGTGGTGGTGGACGGCCTCGGACGGGCGCTGGACCGGAGTGCCGAGCGCCACGGCATCAGCACCAGGCTGATCATGTGCTTCCTGCGGGACGAGTCCGCCGAGTCCGCGCTGGAGACCTTCGAAGCCGCCCGCCCCTGGTTCGGCGGGCGGATCACCGGCATCGGGCTGGACTCCGCCGAGGTCGGCCACCCGCCCGCCAAGTTCCGCGAGGTCTACCGGCTCGCGGCCGAGGCCGGACTGCACCGGGTCGCGCACGCCGGGGAGGAGGGCCCCGCCGCCTACATCACCGAGGCCCTGGACGTGCTCGGCGTCGAGCGGATCGACCACGGCCTGCGCTGCCTGGAGGACCCGGAGCTGGTCGACCGCCTGGTGCGCGAGCGGATCCCGCTCACCCTCTGCCCGCTCTCCAACGTCCGCCTCCGCTGCGTCGACACCCTCGCCGACCACCCGCTCCCGGCGATCCTCGACGCCGGATTGCTGGCCACGGTCAACTCCGACGACCCCGCCTACTTCGGCGGCTACGTCGGCGACACCTACGAGGCCCTGGCCGAGGCCCTGCACCTCGACCGGGAGACCCTGCGGCTGCTCGCCGCCAACTCCTTCCGGGCGGCCTTCCTGACGGAGGAGCGGCGGGCGGAGCTGCTGGCCGAGGTGGCGGCGTACGAGTTCCCGGACGGCGACGCCTGACCCGACCTCCCGGGGAGGTCCGGGGCGGCGCCGCCCGGGAGGCGGGCTCAGTGCCCGGCCGCGCCGCCCGGTCCGGCGACCCGGGCGCGCAGCGCGTCCAGGTGGTGGAGGGACTTCAGGACCTCCTGCTGGTCCACGCCGAAGTCGATGAGGCAGGCGATCTCGTCGACGCCCATCGCCGAGAGCCGGCGCACCACGTCCGCGCCGTCGTCGACGGTGCCGAACAGGCCGACGTCGGAGAAGAGGCGGTCGAAGGACCGGGTGAGCAGGAAGTCCCGGTCCCGGGTCGGTATCCGGTCCACCGAGAAGCCGTCCGCCCCCGGGGCGGCCGGGCCCGAGGACTGGAGGTCCATCGAGCTGCGGAGGAAGTCGGTGAGCGGCTCGCGGACCAGCTCGCGGATGCGCTCGCGGTCCTCGCCGAGCATGGTGTGCAGCATCAGTACGACGTGGCCGCTCGCCGGGTCGTGGCCCTCCTCGGCCAGGGCCTCCCGGTAGGTGGCGATGTTGCGCTCCAGCGCGTCGTGCTCCTGGCCGAGCTGGTGGGTCAGCACGCCCGCGCCCAGCCGCCCCGCGATCCGGAAGGTCTGCGGGGAGCCGGCGGCCGTGATCCAGATCGGCAGCTCGGGCTGCACCGGGCGCGGGAAGAGCCGGACGGCGCGCCGCTCGCCCTCGGCGCCGTCGAACTCGACCTCCTCGCCGCGCCACAGCCGCTGCACCGTGCGGGCCGTCTCGACCATGATGTTCTTGCGGTCCTGGAAGTTCTCCGGCTGGAGCACGAAGTCCCGGACGTGCCAGCCGGAGGCGAACGAGACGCCCACCCGGCCGCCGGAGAGGTTGTCGACGGCGGACCACTCCTCGGCGATCCGGATCGGGTGGTGCAGGGGGGCGACCACGCTGCCGGCCCTGATCCCCACCCGCTCGGTCACCGCGGCCAGCGCGGCGCTCGTCAGTGAGGGGTTGGGGAACTGCCCGCCCAGGCGGTGGAAGTGCCGCTCGGGGGTCCACACCGCACGGAAGCCGTGGGTGTCGGCGAAGCGGGCGCTCTCCAGCAGCAGCTGGTACCGGTCCCCGTCGGTGGCGGTGTCGGCGAAGAAGAAGAGGCTGAGGTCCATGGGACTTTTGGGGGGGTTCTGCGGGGCGGCCGGGCCGCCGGGGGGCCCGCCCCGCCGTGCGCGTCAGTGCGCTGCGGCGCCGGTCCCGCCCGCAGCATGGGCGATCGCCACGCACACCACCAGGCCGCCCTGGTGACTGAGCGACAGGTCGATCCGGTCGATCCCGGCCTGTTCGGCGACCGTCCTGGCGCCGCCGCTGAGCCGGACCTCCGGCGCCCCGTGGGCGTCGGCGAGGACCTCGATCTCCCGCCAGCCCAGCCCCTGGCCGAGCCCGCGGCCGAGGGCCTTGGCGGTGGCCTCCTTGGCGCAGAACCGGCCGGCCAGGTACTCCTCGCGGCGCGGGCCGGTGAGCCCGTCCGCGCGGGCGAGCTCGGTCGCGGAGAAGACCATCCGCCGTCCGCCGGGGTGGGCGGCGATCCGGGCGAACCGGGCGATCTCCAGCAGGTCGATGCCGATCCTCACGGCTGCCCGCCCGTCCGGCCGCCCCCGCGGACGAGGGCGCGCGCGACGTGCAGGCGCTGGATGTCGCTGGTGCCCTCCATGAACTCGAAGGCGTTCACGTCGCGGGTCCACTTCTCCAGCAGGGGGTGGTCGGCCTGGGCGGCCGGGCCGAGCGAGCGGACCGCCCAGCGGGCGGCCTCCCGGGCGGCGGCCACCGCGGCGATCTTGGCCTGACTGGGGAGCCGGCCGTCGTCCCGGTCCCGGTCCAGGGCGGCCCCGGCCCGGTAGACGAGGTCGCGGCAGGCCTCCAGCCGGGCCGCGACCTCGTCGAGGCCCGGTGCGCCCGGACGCTCGGCGCGGACGAGGTCCACGCAGGCCAGCCCGGTCCCGACGGCGAGCGCGGCCACCTGGGGGCGGACCGTGTTGAACACCCGCACGGCCCCCCACAGACCGCGCCGGGTGGGCGGCAGGTGCCGGGCCAGCAGGCGTTCCTCCGGCACGGCGACGCCGTCGAGCCGGATCTCGGCGAGGGCCGCGCCGCGCAGGCCCACCATGGGCAGCGCCCGCCCGTCGAAGCCGGGGTCGGCGGCCTCGACCAGCGCGGCCCGGATCGACAGCGGCCCGCTCCCGGTCCGGGCGAAGACCACGCCGACCGCGCCGCGGGCGCCGTTGCCGATGTACTTCTTCGTGCCGTGCAGCCGGTACAGGCCGGGGTCCTCGCGCCTCAGCGCGGTCTCCATCCCGGCGGCGTCGCTGCCCCGGCCCGGCTCGGTCACCGCGAAGAACGCCCAGGTGGCGCCGTCGGCCACCGCGCGGTGGAACCACTCCTGCTGCCCGTCGTCGCCGAGCTGGTCGACCAGGATCCCGGTGAGGCTGGGCCCGGGGGCGGCCAGCACCATCCCCGCGTCGCCGTGGGCGAGTTCGACCATCCAGACGAGGGTGTCCAGGGACGACCCGGTGGAGTAGCCGAAGGGGCCGACGCGCAGGGGTTCGCCGCCGAACCGTTCCGGGGTGGTGCACCGGCGGATCAGGTCGAAGGCGGCGGTCTTGAGGTGCGGTCCCGTTCCGTGCGGGTCCGCGTCGAGGGCCATCGCGTGCGCGCGCAGCTCGCCCGCCGTCTCGGCGGCGGCGCCGCGCAGCGCCCTGAGCCGTTCGTCGAGTTCGACCACGGTCACCGGTCTCCTTCCGCGGTGCTCGGCCGGGCCAGCCAGAGGTCCGCGGTGAGCGCGGACAGGTGGAGGCTGCGCGCCGGATGATCGGTGAGGTAGCCCTCGGCGCCGAACAGGCGGGTGGCCGCCCAGCCGGCCTCGGTCAGCCGCTCGTGGCGGGCCCAGACCGCTCCGGCCGGGGCGTCCTGGTCGGCGGCGGCCTCCCGGACGGCCCCGGACCAGGCCAGCTCGGCCTCGGTGGCCACGTCGGCCAGCGATCCGCCGACGAACTGGTGGTCGATCAGCGGGACGCCGCCGAAGCGCCGGGCCGAGAGCCGCTCCACGGCCGCGTCGAGCAGCCCGGAGAGCACCCCGATCCGGACGGCGGTCAGGGCGGCGGCGGTACGGCCGGTCAGCCCGGGGCCGGGCCCGGTGCCCGGGGTGTCCGCCGCGAAGCGGACCAGGGCGAGCCCGTCGAGGGCCGCGAACGGGTGGGGCAGCACCTCGGTGCCGCCGGGGCCGTCCGTCCCGGCCGGCAGGACGGCGACGCCGCCGGGGGCCGTCGCCGCCGCGTCGACGCCTTCGAGTACGGCGGCCAGTCCGGCGGCCAGGCCGCCCTCGCGGCCGAGGTCCCGGTAGCGGGCCAGGTCGGTGGAGGTCCGGTTCACGCGGCGGCTCCCGGGCGCAGCCCGGCCTGGAACAGCCGGCCGGAGTGCGGGTCGTAGTCGGCGATCACGGTGTACCGGTCCGGCGTCCAGTGCTCGGCGAGGGCCGCCCAGGCGCTGGTGCAGAGGCGGTCGGCCGCCCCCTCCACCAGGTCGCACGAGGCCCGCAGGGCCGGGTCGAGCCGGTCGGCGAGCATCCGGCCGGCCACGATCCTGACCCCGGGCACCTGCCGGGCCAGTTCGCCCAGCGCCGTGTTCGGGTCGACGGACCGCTCGGTCACGAAGTCGAGCTCCGCGTCGCCGGGCGCCGTTCCTTCCCCCGCCGTTCCTTCCCCCGCAGGTCCGGCGGCCTCCGCGTCCGGGCCGGCCGTGTGCACCAGCACCGCGCAGTCGTCGCCGGGCCGGGTGTCGGGGTCGGCGTAGGGCAGCGTGGACTGGTCCAGGACGAGTACGGCGCCCTCGGCCAGGCCGCCGGTCCGACGCAGGCCGGCGAGGATCCGCAGCGCCGTGAAGGGGGCCCCCACACCCTGGCCGGCCACCGAGAAGACCTCGGGGCCGCCCGGGCACCGCTCGGCCAGGTAGCAGCCCGCCACCTCGACGACGCTCAGGTCGGGCAGGTGGTACGCGAGCACGAGCCTGTCCAACGGGGGCAGCGGGTGCTCCAGGCCGTCGAGCAGTTCCCGCGCCATGTCGGTGAAGCTGTTGCCACCGCCCCGCGCGTGGCGCTCGTGGTCGGGTTCCTCGCCGAAGGAGGCGAGGAAGTCCGTCATGAACCTCAGCTCGGTCCCGGCCAGCCGGGCCGGCCGCCGCCCGGGGAAGGCCCGGGCGGTCGGCCGGCTCAGCCGCAGGGCCGCGGGGCCGGCCGGGCGGGCGGCCGTGCGCGGCCCGCCCCACGTCGTCTCCGGCATCGGTCAGTGCGCCGGCTCTTGCCCGGCGGACAGGTTCGCGTCGATGTACTCGGTCAGTGCGCCGACCGTCTCGAAGACCTCCGGGGTCAGCTCGTCCGGGTCGATCTGCAGGCCCAGCGTGTCCTCCAGGGCCATCAGCAGCTCGATCACGCTGGTGGAGTCGAGGGCCAGGTCGCTGAAGAGCCGGGTGTCCGGGGTGAGTTCGGGCAGGTCCTTCTTCAGGACGGCGGCGAGCGCGTCCCGGAGTGCGTCGGTCGTGGTGATGTCGTCGGTGGTCAAGATCGTCTCAGCTCCTTCGTGATGTGCTTCGGTGTCGCGTCGTGCGGTGTCGTGCGGTGTCGTGTCGCGTCGTGCGGTGCCGTGAGGCGTCCGGGGTGTCCGCGGTGCGGTGCCGCGCCCCGCCGGTGCCGGTGTCCGTGACGCCGGGTCAGTCCAGCCGGCCGGCCCGGCCCAGCTCGGGGTCGGTCGCCTGCTTGGCGAGGATGTCCTCGACCGAGTCCCGGTGACGCACCAGGTACGAACGGCCGCGCAGCACCACGACCTCGGCGGGGTAGCCGTGGCTGAGGAAGTACACGGGCGAGGCCGAGGGCCCGTACGCGCCCGACTTCAGCACCCCGACGAGGTCGCCGGGCCGCAGCTCGGGCAGGGTCACGGCCTTGGCGATGGTGTCGTTCGGCGTGCAGAGCGGACCCGCGATGTTCCACGGACCGGTCTCCTCGGCCGGGTCGGCCGTCCGGGAGAGCAGCCCGATCGGGAAGTTGCGCTTGACGAACGACCCGATGCCCACGGCGGCCATGTGGTGGTGGGTGCCGCCGTCCGCGACCGCGAAGTTCTCGCCCATGGACTGCTTGGTGTAGCGCACCCGCATCAGGTAGGTGCCGCCGAGCGCCGTCAGGTACCGGCCGGACTCCATGATCAGCCGGGTGTCCGGGTGCGCCGAGGCGAACCGGTCCAGCAGCGGGTTGAGGTCCTTCGCCAGTGCGGCCGCGTCGAGTTCGTGCTCGCCCTCGAAGTAGGCCGCGCCCAGCCCGCCGCCGATGTCCACCGCGTCCAGCCGGATCCCGGTGGCCTGCGCGATCCGCTCCGCGAGGTCCAGGATGTAGGTGGTGTTCTTGACGACCACCTCGGCGTCGAGGATGCGCGTGCCCAGGTAGACCTGGACGCCGGCCACGTCGGCGTGCCGGTACTCCGACAGGGCCGGTCCTGCGGCGAGGACGGCGGCCTCGTCGATGCCGAACTGGCGGGGCTTGCCGCCCATGGTCAGCCGTGAACCGGCGATGGCGAAGGCCGGGTTGACGCGGAGCAGCACCCGCTGGCGCACGCCGTGCGCCTGCGCCGTCCGGTCGATCAGGTCGAGCTCGGCGAGGGACTCGCAGACGATCGCGTAGATCCCGGCCCCGACGCAGGCGTCGACCTCCTGCTCGCTCTTGCCGGGCCCCAGGAAGACCACGTCGAACGGGTCGGTCCCGGCCTCCAGCACCAGCCGCAGCTCGGCGAGGGAGGAGACCTCGGCGCGGGCGCCCGCCGAGTGCAGGACGTCGTAGACGCCCCGGTTGGGGTTGGACTTGAGCGAGAAGAAGACCTCCAGCGAGGGGTGCAGCGCCGCCCGCAGGGCGGCGAGGTTGGCGACCAGCCAGTCGCCGTCGTACACGTACGTCGGGGTTCCGTACTCCGCGGCGATGCCGCTCCAGTCGATCTCGTCGCTCACGGCTTGGCCACCATTTCCTTCAGCAGGGTCTCCGTCCGCTCCCGGGTGCGCCGCACGTCCTGCTCGTCGTCGCCGACGCAGACCGCGTAGAGGCGGCCGTAGGGCTTGCCGCCGGCCAGGAGGGTCGCGTTCAGGGTCGCGAAGTTGTTGATCAGTACGCCGCGCGCGCCGTCGGCCGCGTGGTCCGCGCCGTCGAGGAGCAGCTCGCCGAGGGCGGCCCGCACCTCGTCGAAGCCGTGCACCCGGGCCGGCTGCAGGTCGAAGGTGGTGGCGAGCGCGAACTGCCCGTCCCGGATGAGGCGTTCGGCGATCCGGTTCTGGTAGGTCGCCATGTTGAACCGGGCGTTGATCTCCAGGCAGGGGTAGAGCGTGCCGTCCGCGGCGAGCAGCGCGTCCACGCCGGCCAGCCCGAAGTACCCGGCCGCCGCGAGCTCCTTGCCGATCACCTCGGCGGCCGTCCGCAGCTCGTCGACCTGGTCGGTCCGCAGCGCCGGCGGGAAGACGTGTCCGCGGTGGACGCCGTTCTCGGTCAGCGCGGTCTTCACGGTCTCGAACCGGACCTCGCCGCCCCGGCCGACGACGAACTGGTAGTTCAGGTCGGCCTGCTTCTCGATCCAGCGTTCCACGACCACCGAGACGCGTCGGTCGGTCCCGGCCCGGCGGGCGATCATCCGCAGCAGCTGTTCGGCCCGCTTCGGTTCGTCGAGCACGACCATGCCGCGCCCGGAGACGCCGAGCGACTCCTTGACCACCACGCGGGAGCCGCCCTCGACCAGGTGGGTGTCGAGCGCCTCCTCCAGCTCGCCCAGGGTCCGGCAGACCGAGCCCGGGACGGCGGTCAGCCCGGAGGCGTCCACCAGCTCGCGACTGAAGATCTTGCCGTTGACGTGCTTGCAGACGGCGGCGGTCGGACCGGCCAGCGGCAGGCCCGCGGCCAGCGCGAGGCGCTCCTCCTCCTCCGAGATGCCCAGCGGCATCAGGTAGGTGCGGCCGTCGGCGAGCGCGCGCAGGGACTCCAGCAGCCGGGGCGAGTCCAGGGCGTCCTCGGTGACCGACCGCTCCGGCCGGTTGAGGTCCACCGTCAGATGGACCCCCTCGGCCGCGCCCAGGGCGCGCAGGTAGGCGGCGTAGCCGGGGTCGACGGCCTCCTTCAGCACCACCACGTCGTGCTCGTCGGCCAGCAGGACGCCGACCTCCTCGATCCGGTTGACCGTCGCCGAGGAGAACGACAGGCCGGTGCCGGGCAGCCTCGGCTCGCCCACGCCCCAGACGCGTTCGACCTCGAAGTTGTTCAGGTACACGAAACGGGCGGTCGGATCCCCGACCAGCGCGCTTTTCAACCGGGCGGTGAAACCGCCGGCGGGTGCCGGGTCGTGTGCGGCAGTCATGTCACTCCTCTCTGGCTGCGGTCCCGACGACCGCGGCGGCGAAGGTCCCGCCCTGGCCGGCGGAGACCATGAGCACGGTCTCGCCCGGCCGCACCGCGTTCTCGGCGCGCGCCGTCGAGAGGTTCATGAAGGGGTCCGCACAGAAGCAGTGGCCGGTCCGCGGGACGTTCCCCAGGTAGATCCGCTCCAGCGGGAGGTCCAGGATCCGCGCCGTCGTGCTCCACGAGTACCGGTTGACGTTGTGCGGCAGGACGAGGTCGATGTCGTCGAGTCCGAGACCGGCGGCGTGCACCGCCTCCTGCATGATCTCGGCCAGGGTGGGCGTGTACGCCAGGCGGTAGCGGCGCTGGAGTTCCTCGTCCATGTTCCCGGCCTGGTGGAACTCGCCGAGGGTGCGGTGCGCCACGCTCAGGACCGCGTCCCCCGGCCCGTCCAGCGCGGCCAGCACCCCGGCGGTGGCGTCCCCGAGGACGGACGTCCCCGGGATGTGCTGCATCACGGGGGAGAGGCCCTTCTCGCCGAGCAGGACCAGCGCGGTGCTCCCGGCCGGCTCGGCCGCGAGCAGGGCCTCGACGACCGGCAGCGCGGCGAGGGAGATCGCACAGCCCTGGTGGGACATCGAGAACGCGCCCGCCCCGCCGAGGTCGAGCTTCTGCCGCAGCACGTCCATCCAGCGCAGGCCGGGCGGGGCGACGTGCTGGACGGTGTGCGCGTGGACCAGGTGCCGGACCAGCGAGCGGTCCTCGCCGGCCAGGACCTCCTGGCCGATCGTGAGCAGCATGTCGAGGGTCGACAGGCCCTCGGCGGTGACGATCCGCTCCAGCCCCAGGAACCTGGTGAGCAGCCGGATCTCCGCCTCGGAGACCTCCAGGGACGCGCGCAGGTCCGCGACGGCGGTGCTGTGCTCGGGGATGAAGGGGACGACCTTACGCAGGTACAGCACGGTGTCCCCCTCCCCACGCTCCGGTCCCCGGCGTCCGGGTGCCCCGGCCGGCCGCCGCCCGACGGGTCTCAGCCGGCGTCACGGCACCACTCCAGGACGGCCATGGCGCTGTGGAGCTTGTTCTCGGCCTGGTCGAAGGCGATGCTCACCGGGCCGTCCAGCACCTCGGCGGTGACCTCCTCGCCGCGGTGGGCGGGCAGGTCGTGCAGGAACACGGCCTTCGGCGAACGGGCCATCAGCTCCGCCGTCACCCGGAAGGGCGCGAACACCTGCCGCCAGTCCGGGTCGGGCTTGCTGGTCCCGGTGGTCTGCCAGCGCGTGGTGTACACCGCGTCGAAGTCGGCGGGGCCGTCGTCGAGGTCGTGCCGCTCGGTCACCGTGGACCCGTGCCCGGCGGCCAGCTCCCGGGCGCGTTCGAGCACGGCGCCGGACAGGCCGTAGCCGGGCGGGGTGCGCAGCTCCAGCCGCACGCCCCGGTAGCGGCTCAGCCCCAGGGCGAGCGCCGCGGCCGAGTTGTTCCCCTCGCCGACGTACAGCACGCTCAGCCCGTCCACCGCGCCGAACCGCACGGCGAGCGTGGTCAGGTCGGTCAGCCCCTGGGTCGGGTGCTCCTCGGCGCTCATCGCGTTGACGACCGACATCCGGCGCTGGGACGCCCAGGCGCGCATCTCGGCGGGGTCGCCGGCGGTGCGGGCCACCAGGACGTCCAGCATCCGGGACATCACCCGGCCGGTGTCCTCGGTGGTCTCCCCGGTGTTGAGCTGGAGGTCGTCCGGGCCGTAGGTGACCAGCCCCGCGCCGAGCCGCAGCGCGCCGGCCGAGAACGCGGTGCGGGTGCGGGTCGAGGTCTTGCGGAAGTAGACGCCGACGACGTCGCCGGCGAGCGCGGTGTTCCCCACGCCCTCCCCGGCCGCCGCCCGGCGGGACAACTGCGCGCCGCGGTCGACGACCGCCCGCAGGTCCGCGTCGGACAGGTCGTCGAGTGAGATCAGGTGCCTGCCGGTGCGCTTCGTCATGGTCGGGCCGTCCTCCGTCCGGGCCGCAGGGCGGCCGTCGCTCACCATCGTTCGACCTCGGCGAAGAAGTCCGGCACGTCCTGGACCCGTCCGTCCTCCCGGCCGATCCGCAGCACCTCGTGGCCGACCGCGAGGTCGAGCGCGCCGAGTCCGAACGGCGAGAAGATCCGCGGCCTGTCCCGGCCGAGCGGCAGCTCGCCGAGGACGAGCTGGGCGATCGTGCCGTCGATGAAGTCGCGGTGCCCGAACTTCTCCACCGCCAGGTGCGGCGAGGTCCCGGCGTTCAGGCAGTGCTCGACGTCGTCGAGGACGTTGTGCGAGGCGGCGACCAGCTCGGGGCCGATGTCGCGCAGCGAGATGTTGAGCACGGTCTGGCCGGGGGCCAGGGCGCCCGGCTCCACGATGTACGGGGCGGCGGCGGTCGTCGCCAGGACCACCACGTCGGCGCCGTCCACGGCCTCGGCCAGGGTGGTGTGCGCGGAGGCCCGGTAGCCGAGCGCCTCGGCGTGGCCGGCGGACTTCCGCGCGTACTCCTCGACCCGGTCGTGGACCGCGACCCGGTCGAAGGACCAGCCGAGCGCGTGGAAGAACTCCAGGATGTTGCGGGAGATGACGCCCGCGCCGACGACCGCGAGCCGGCCCGCGGTGCGCGAGCCGTGCAGCTGCTCGGCGCCGAGCGCGGCCGAGGCCGCGGTGCGCGCCGCGCTGATCTGCGCCGCCTCCAGGCACGCGAAGGGGTAGCCGGTCTCCAGGTCGTTGAGCAGCAGGACGGCCGAGGCCCGCGGGATGTTGCGGGCGACGTTGCCGGGGAAGCTGCCGATCCACTTGATGCCGGCCACGCCGTCGGTCGGGCCTGCCGCGCCGTCGCCCGGTCCGTCCTGCGGACCGCCGCTCCCGCGCAGCGCCGCCGGCAGGGCGATGATCCGCGCGTCGGGCTTCTCGGGGAACCGCAGGAAGTAGCTGTTCGGGTTGATCGTCGCGCCGCGGTGGTGCGCCAGATAGGTCTCCCGGACCCGGGCGAAGATCTCGGGTCGGGACGTCTCGATGATGGCGCGGATGCTCTTCCCGCCCATCACCTGGAAGGTGAACATCGGTCAGTTCCTCACCGTCGTCAGCTCGGACAGGTCGTCCGCCGGATCATGGAGGCAGTCCGGGCCGAACTTGTCGGCCACCCAGGAGTCGTCGTAGATGGTGCGCGCGTAGCGCTCGCCGAGGTCCGGCGAGATGGCCACCACGCGGGAGCCCTCCGGAAGCCCGGGCGCCCGCCGCAGCACGGCCCGCACCACCGACCCGGTCGAACCGCCGCCGAACAGCCCGTACCGCCGGGCCAGCCAGCGGCAGGTCCGGACGGTCTCGGCCTCGGAGACCAGGACCACGTCGTCGACGAGCTCCGGGCGGAAGATCTCCGGCCGCCGGCTCGCCCCGATCCCGGGGATGTGGCGCGGCGCCGGCACGCTGTCGAAGTTGACCGAGCCGACCGCGTCCACCGCGATGATCCGGGTGCCCGGCGAGTGCCGGCGGAAGTGCTGGATGCAGCCCATCAGCGTGCCGGAGGTGCCGGTGCCGACGAACAGGTAGTCGATGTCCGGGATCTCGGCGGTGATCGCCGCGGCCGTGCACCGGTCGTGGACGGCCCAGTTCGCCGGGTTCGCGTACTGGTTGAGCCAGACGAGCCCCGGGTCCACCGCCAGCCGTTCGTGGATGTAGGCGATCCGGCCGCCCAGGTAGCCGCCGCCGGCGTCCGGCCGGTTCACCTCGACCACCTCGGATCCGAGGGCCCGGATGATCTCGGTGCTCAGCGCCGGGGTGTTGGGGTCGGTGACGCAGAGGAAGCGGTACCCCTTGGCGGCGGACACCATCGCGAGCGCGATGCCGAGGCTGCCGGAGGAGGACTCGATGAGACTGCACCCGGCGCGGACGACCCCGCGCCGCTCGGCGTCCTCGACCATGCTCAGCGCGGTCTTCAGCTTGATCGACCCGGCGGGATTGAGACCCTCTATCTTCAGATAGAGGTCGATATTCTTGGCCGCGCCGCCGAGATGCAGGAAGACATTGTCCTGGATCATCTCGTACGCGTTTTCATAGATCAATGCTCGTCAACCCCCAATCGGATAATTCAAGGCCGGTCCGTGAATTCGCCTGTCGCCCGTTTTCCCGAATCTGCGGGCAGCCCGATCACCACGGGCAGCACGACCAAAGCGTAGGAGTCGCCCCCACGGGGGGACAGGCAACTGCCCGGCAGCTTCCGACAGGCAGGAAAGTTGCCGTTCCGATTCCTTGTCGCATGCCACGGGCCCGTGCCGTACTTGAGCCATGATTCGGAGGAATTCCACGCTCGCGTCCGGCGGTGAGCTGACCCTCGGCCAGGAGGCACTCTGGCTGATACAGAATCTCGAACCGGACTGCGCCGCCTACAACGTCACCGCGGCCCTGAGCCTGGACTTCCCGGTGGACGTCGCGGTGCTGGAGTCGGCCGTCCGCGCGACGGTCTCCGGCCACCGGCTGCTCGACTCGGTGTTCCGCTCCGACGCGGTCGGCCGGATCCGCCGCCACGGGGGAGCGGCCGCGCGGGCGGACACCCTCCTGGAGGTGCACGAACTCGACCTCGGCCCGGAGGAACTGCGGCAGCACGCACTGGAGCTGACGCGCCGCCCGTTCCGCCTCGACCGGGAGCCGCCGGTCCGCGTCGCCCTGCTGCGCCCCCGCGGCGGCCCGGACGTGCTGATCGCCGTGGCCCACCACATCGTCGCGGACAACGTCTCCCAGTTGCTGATCTGCCGCGAGGTCCTCTCGCGGTACGCGGCGCTCGCGGCGGGTGCCGAACACACCGCCCCGGACGACGGAACCGTGTTCGAGGAGTTCGCGCGGCAGCAGCGCGCGTACCTGGAGTCCCCGCGGGCGGACCGGGCCCGGCAGTACTGGCAGCGCGAACTCGACGGCGTGGCGCGGCACACCGCGCTGCCCGCCGACCTGCCGAGGCCCGCCGTCTACCGGTCCGAGGGCGCGGAGACCGATCTCGCCGTGCCGCCCGACCTGGTGGCCGGCCTGGGCGAGGCGGTGGCCGCGCGCAACGTGACCACCTTCGCCTTCCTGGTCTCGGTCTTCGAGGTCCTGCTCTACCGGTTCGGCGGGCAGACCGACTTCCTCCTCGGCTACCCGGTGACCCAGCGCAGGGGCGAGGACGGGCGCGAGGCGATCGGCTACTTCGTCAACACCCTGCCGCTCCGGGCGCGGCTCGACCCCGACGACTCCTTCGACGCCGTCCTGCGCGGTACCGCCGCCGGACTGTGGCGGGGCCTGATGCACCGCGACTACCCGTTCGCGCTGCTGCCCCGGATCGTGGACCTGCCGCGCGACCCCGGCCGGCCCGGGCTGGTCCCGGTGCTGTTCGTCCTCAACGAGCCCGCCGAGGCGGACCCCATCGCGGCCGCGCTCGAACCGGGCCGGTACGTGGAGCACGCCGGGCTCCGCGTCGCGGAGTACTACCTGCCGCAGCAGCACGGCCAGTTCGAGCTGACCCTCCAGGTGACCCGGCGGGCCGCGACCGTGCAGGCGAAGCTCAAGTACAACACCTCCCTGTTCACCGAGCACACCGCCAGGCAGCTGGCCGCGGACTACCTGGCCCTGCTGCGCTCGGCCGTCGCAGGCACCCTTCCCGCCGCCCTGCGCGATCTGCGCGGGCTGCCGGAGGACCGGCGGCGGCCACCGATCCCCGGAAGCGAGAGTGGAACGATGAAGAGCACGAGCAGCGGCACCGCACGTGCCGAGCGCATCGCGCGGATCCGTGACGTCGCGGTCGCGGTGTTCTCCGTGGCACCCGAGGCGGTCGAGGCGGCCGACTCCTTCGAGGCCGACCTGGGAGTCGACTCCCTGCTCGCCGTCGAGTACACCGTCGAGCTGGAGAAGGCCTTCGACGTCGCCCTCCACGTGAACGAGATCCCCGAGCTGATGGCCGGCCTGGACCGCGCCTACGAGGTGATCGCCGGAAAGGCCGGCTGGTAGGCGCCTCGGCGCCCCACGACCCTGCACGTCACCGCACGTCACCGCACCACCGGGCACGACCCCGCCGCACGGCGCACCCCGCGCACCGCGCGCACCCGGTGCACCCCGCGCATTCCGCGCACCCCGCGCATTCCCAAAGGAGCGTGACTCTCACGATGGCAACCACGACCGCCGGGCACGGGCTCGGCGCACCCGGCACCGAGGGCCCCGACGGCGGCGCGCCGGACCGGCTGGAGCAGCTGACCGCGGCCGGCTGGGTGCTGCCCACCGGGGTACCCGGACTGCTGGGCTTCACCGCGAAGTTCGAGTCGGTACTGACCCGGCTCCAGACGGAGCTGACCGCGGTCGACCCCTCGGCCTCGTCGGGCCCGGCCTGGTACCCGCCGGTCGTCCCCCGCGCGAACATCGACCGCGCCGAGTACGCCGAGTCCTTCCCGCAACTGCTCGGCACCGTGCACGCCCTGCAGGTCGGCGGGGCGTCCGAGGAGGGCCGGGCCGCCGACCGGGCGCCCGGATCGCGGGCGGAGACGGACGTCGTGCTGGCGCCGGCCGTCTGCTACAGCGTCTATCCGCAGATCGCGGACGGCACCATCGAGGAGGCCCGCTTCTTCGACGCGGTCGGCCACTGCTACCGCCACGAGGCGACCAGCGAGTACGGCCGCTTCCGGGCCTTCCGGATGCGCGAGTTCGTCGTGGTCGCCGGCCAGGACGAGGCGTGGGAGTGGCGGGACGCCTGGATCGCCCGCTGCGAGGCGCTGTTCGCCCGGCTCGGCCTGAAGGTCGCCGTCGAGGTCGCCAGCGACCCGTTCTTCGGCCCCGGAGACCGGTTCATGCGCTCCAGCCAGCTCCAGCAGAACCTCAAGTACGAGTTCCACGCGCCGGTCCGCGACGGTGACCCGGGCACCGCGATCGCCTCCGCCAACTGCCACAAGGAGCACCTGGGCGAGCGGTTCGCGATCGACTTCGCGGGGGAGGGGCCGGCGCACAGCTCCTGCATGGCCTTCGGCCTCGAACGGACCCTCTCCGCGCTGATCCACGCGCACGGCGACAACCTCGACGACTGGCCCGACTTCGGCTGAGCCGGCACCGGAAGGGCCCGGTGGTCGGGCGGCGTACCGCCGGACCACCGGGCCCCGGTGCAGGTCGCGGGCCTCGTGGAGCCGGGCCCCGGAGGAACCGGCGGGCCCGGGGGGAGCTCAGGCCCGGCCGCCGCGCTGCAGGACCTCGGCGACGAACGGGGCCAGCCGGTAGTGGTAGTGGTGGGCCGGCTCGGGCAGCAGCAGCGAGGTGTCCAGCAGGTCCGAGACCAGGGTGAGCGGGTTCGGTGACGTGCCCCGGCCCAGCCGGTCGTACTCGGCGGTGACCTCGTCGAGGACGAACCGCCGTGCGGGCAGGGCGGCGATCCGCTCCAGCAGGACCCGGTGGTCGTCGCTGAGCAGGTCGATGCTCCACCGGATGGAGTCGGTCACCGACCGCTGGTGGCGCAGCAGCGCGTGGTCGTTGGACCAGAGCATCTCCGGCGTGGGCCCGTACGAGAGCATCAGGCGGATCGGGACGGCGCGCAGGCACTCGGCGGCGAACTCGATGTAGCGCGGCAGGCCGCCGAGCCGCCGGCAGAGCTCGGCGATGAGCGGCAGGTCCTTCTCCAGCTCGGCGGCGGCCCGGGACTCCGTGCCGACGTGCCGCAGGAACAGCTCGACGGCCGGCGCCGCGGAGAGCGGCTCGCCGGGCGCCTGCTCCAGCGGCAGCGGCTGGATGTCCCGGTTGGCGCCCAGCCGTTCGGTGAGCCGGCGGCGCGTCGTGATGAGGATGTGCACGCCGGGGCGGGTGGCCTGGAGCTCCCGGGTGGCCGCCATGACGCCGGCCGGGATGTGCTCGGCGTTGTCCAGGACGAGGAGCACGTTGGTCTCGGCCTCGATCCCGGCCGCGGGGGGGGGGGGGGGGGGGGGGCCGCCCCCCCCCCCCCCCCCCACCCCCCCGCCCCCCCCCCCCGGGGGGGCCGCGCGCCCCCCCCCCCCCCCCCCCCCCCCCCC
>NZ_JBHXDN010000041.1:44063-89428 GCF_042726075.1 Kitasatospora sp. NPDC127035
GGCGTGGTCCAGGAGGCGGTGCACGTTGGTCTGGGCCTCGAGCCCGGCCGCGGCGGGGGGCCCGGATCCGGGCCCGCCGCCGCTTCCCGTGCCGCCGCCGCTGCCGTGGCCGCCGGGGGCGCCGGCCCGGCCCGCCGGACGCCCCCGGCTCAGCTGCCTCCGCACCCGGTGCAGGACCTCGGCGGTCTGTTCCTCCCCGGGGCGCTCGGCCCTGATGTCGCCGAGCTCCACGACCTCCACGCCGTCCCGGAAGAAGTGGCTGACCTGGGCGGCCACGCTCAGCGCCATCCGGGTCTTGCCGACCCCGCCCGGTCCCAGGAACGTGGTCAGCCGGTTGGCCCGGACGGTGTTCGCGAGCTGCTGCTGGACGGCGGGGCTGCCGACGACCGGGGCCGGGTCCGGCCCCGGCAGGCCCTGCCACCGCGCGTGGTCGTGGCTCTCGGGGCTCGGCCGCTGCTCGTCGGCCACGCCGAGCGCGTTCACCAGCAGGTCGACCGAGGAGCGGCGCGGGTTCTGCACCCGGCCGAGCTCCAGGTTCCTGATGGTGCGCACGCTCAGGCCGGAGTACTCCGCGAGCTCCTCCTGGGTCCAGCCGCGCTGGATCCTCAGCGCCGCGATCAGCCGGGAGTCCCACGCCGGGAGCGGGCCGCCCAGCAGCGTGCGTTCGTGGGTGTATTCGAGTGTCATCGGTACCCCCGGGATTGAAGTTCGAAGAGCTCGGCGTAGAGCCCGCCCCGGTCCATCAGCTCCCGGTGGCTGCCCTGTTCCCTGACCTTTCCGCCGTCGAGCACGATGATCAGGTCGGCCATGCCCACGGTCGAGAACCGGTGGGAGACCAGGAGGGTGACGGTGCTTCGCTCCCGGCCGGCCCGTGCGGCGGCGGCGAAGCGTTCGAACAGCGCGTTCTCGGTGTGTGCGTCCAGCGCGGCGGTCGGCTCGTCGAAGACGGCGATCAGCGGTTCGGTCCGCATCAGTCCGCGGGCCAGCGCGAGCCGCTGCCACTGGCCGCCGGACAGCTCCGTGCCGCCGTCCCAGCGGGTGCCGAGCCGGGTGTCCAGGCCCTCCGGCAGCCCCTCGACGACGCCGGTGGCGTCGGCCCGTTCCAGGGCCGCGCCGACGGCCCGCCGGTCCTCGATCCGGGGCAGGTCGCCGATGCCCACCGTCTCCAGGACGGGGAACTCCAGCTTGGCGTAGTCCTGGAAGGCGGCCGAGCACCTGGCCCGCCACTCGGCGGTGTCACAGTCGGCGAGGTCCACGCCGTCGACCAGGATCCGCCCGGAGCCGGGCCGGTAGAAGCCGCAGAGCAGCTTGATCAGCGTGGTCTTGCCCGCGCCGTTGTCCCCGACCACGGCGACCACCGCGCCCGGCGGCAGCCGAAGGCTGACCCCGTCGAGGACACCGCGGCCTTCCTCGGAACCCGGGTACGCGAAGCCGACGTCCTGCAGCTCGATGCCGCGGCTCAGGGTGGCCGGCAGCCGGGCGGGCTCGGCGGGCGCGCGCCGCTCGCCCGCCACGTAGTCCTGCAGCCAGACCAGGCGCTGGCCGACCCGGATCACCACGAGGAAGTAGGTGCCGTACCGCACCGCCGTGCCGACGGTGGCGCTCAGCTGCGCGGCCAGGCCGAGCACCAGCACCACGTCACCGGCCGTGGCGTGGCCGCGGACGGCCAGCACCAGGGCGAGCGAGATGGCGCCGACGTACCCGGCGGCGGAGATCAGCGCGTCCAGCGACTGCAGGCCGGCGCCCTTCCAGCTGGCCCGGTTGCGCTCGCCGACGACGGCCCCCGAGGTCCGGTGGTGGCGCGTGCCCAGCAGGTCCGTCAGGCCGTAGACCCGCAGTTCGCCCGCCGCGTTCGTGGAGGTGCCCAGCTCGAACAGGTGGGCGCGCAGCCGCTCCCGCTCGCTGGTCGCCTCCTGCGCCCGGACGGTCAGGTCGCGGCTCCGCTTGCCGAGCCAGAACGACACCACGGTGAGTACCGGGAGGCAGAGCAGCAGCGGGTCCACCCCGGCCAGCAGGATCGCGGTGACCGTCAGGGTGGCCCCGACCCGCAGCACGCCGGCGGTGGCGTTCACCATGCCGGACAGCTGGAACTGCTGCTCCCGGATGCGCTGCACCTGGTCCAGGTACTCGGGGTACTCGTAGTGGGCCAGGCCCTCGGCCCCGCCGATCAGCCGCATCAGCCGCCGGCTGGCGACGGCCGTCGCCCGCTCCTGGACGGTGAAGAGGCAGTGCACGTAGTAGAAGACCGAGGTCAGCGCCGCGGCGACGGTGATGCCGAGCATCACGGCCGCGCCGAGTCCCAGCCGGAGGTCCTCGGAGACCGCCGCGTCCACGATCATCTTGGCGCCGAGGCCGCCGATCGGGACGGAGATCTCGAAGACGATGCCGGTGAGGAACTGCATCGCCGCGTGCCACGGGGCCGCGCCGAAGCCGATCCGCATCAGCTCCCGGAACGCCTGGAATGACTTACGCATGTCCCGCCTCCGCTGCGGTCCGGAGCTCGATGCCGGCTTCCCCGCCCTGTTCCGGGTCGGCGAAGCGGGCCGCCTGGATGTCGAACATCGCCGCGTAGCGCCCGCGCCGGGCCAGGAGTTCGTCGTGGGTGCCGTCCTCGGCGACGACGCCGTCGTCGAGGACGATGATCCGCTCCGCGCACCGGACGGTGGAGAAGCGGTGCGAGATCAGGATCGTGGTCAGTCCGGCGGTGAGTTCGAGGAACCGCTCGTAGATCTCCGCCTCGGCCCGGACGTCCAGCGCCGCGGTCGGCTCGTCCAGGATCAGCACGCGGGCACCGGCGTCCACCGCGAACATGGCCCGGGCCAGGGCGATCCGCTGCCACTGCCCGCCGGAGAGATCGGTGCCGCCGGTGTACTCGGGCGACAGCACGGTGTCCCAGCCGTTCGGGAGCCCCTCGACCAGGGCGAGCGCGCCCGCGCGGTCCGCCGCCTCGCGCAGCCGGTCCCGGTCGCCGGCGAACCGCGGCGCGCCCATGCCGATGTTCTCCGCCGCCGTCAGGTGGTAGCGGGCGTAGTCCTGGAACAGCACGCCGATCCGGCTGCGCCAGAGCGCCGTGTCGAGTTCCGCCAGATCGTGGCCGTCGACCCGGATGGTGCCCCCGGTCGGCGTGTGCAGGCCGCAGAGCAGCTTGACCAGCGAGCTCTTCCCGGCGCCGTTGTCGCCCACGATGGCCAGCGAACGGCCGGCGGCGATGTCGAGGTCGACGCCGCGCAGCGCCTCGCGGTCCGTCCCGGGGTAGCGGAACCGGACCCCGGCGAAGCTGATCCGGTCGGCGGGGAAGGCGGCGGGGAGCTCGGCGTGCCGCGGCTGCGCCGCGCCGGAGGAAGCGGAGAGCCGCTCGTCCAGACCCAGGACCTGGGGGACGGCGGCGCCGGCGAACGAGAGGTAGGCGTTGTTGTCGTCGAACGCCGTGTAGTTGTTGGCCAGCGCCAGCGCCTGGGTGAAGACGGCGACGCTGCCGAGGCCGATGTCGTGGTGCACGGCCGCCCAGGCCAGCACGCCGTACGAGACCAGGTTGACGAGCGCGATCGTCCCGGTGGCGCCGAGCACCACGCGCGGCCGCGGCTTGCGTTCCCGCCAGACCGGCTCGGTCGCCTCCTGCCAGGACCGGGCGAAGCGTTCGAGGAGCCAGTCCAGCAGGCCCCACAGCCGGACCTCCTTGGCGGCGGGCCGGGTGAGCACCAGGTCCCGCAGGTACTCGGCCTGGCGCAGCAGGGCGCTGCGGCCGAAGCCGACGCGGCCGACCCGGAAGTACTCGCGCTGCATGAAGTGCACGACCAGCGGCCAGGCCGCCAGCCACATCAGACCCACCCACCACTGGAAGGCCAGCAGGGTGATCGCCGCGGTCACGGCGCGCAGCCACGCCGGCAGCACCACCGCGAGGGCGGCCACCGCCTGGCTCGGCCGGTCGGTCTCGGCCATCCCGAGGCCCCGGACGACCCGCAGGGTGTCCAGGACGTGCGGGTCGGTCAGGTGGGCCGTCCCCTCCGGCCGGCCGACGGCCGCCATGACCCGCTGCTGGAGTTCCCGGTCGACCTCGCGGCCGAGGGTCTCGCCGAGCGCGGTCAGCAGCGGCGCGAGGGTCTGCTGGACCAGCACCAGCCCCCCGGAGACGGCCAGCAGGACGATCGTGTGGTGCCCGGCGGGGGAGGAGAGCCCCGCGTCGAGGGTCGCGCCGATCGAGCCGATGAGCAGACCGGTCACCACGGCGACCGCCACCGGAAGCACCGCGGACACCAGCACGCCGAACGCCCCCAGGACGGCCTTGGCCCGGTTGACCCGGGGCAGCAGGCGCAGGAGGTTGAAGATCCCGTGGATGGTCGGCGAGAGCCTGGGCCTTCGTTTCAGGGGGATGCGCAGGACGGCCATGGGGTGAGCACTCTTCCTGTCTGTCGACGGTCGCGTGGCTGGCGGAGGAGCCGGTTGAGGAGGGTCGAACAGGTGGGGAGCCTGGCGGAGCCGGGGGAGGGGTCCGGACGCGGTGCCTGGTCCGCGGTCCCCGCTGCGACGGGTCGCGAGGACGCGGTGGCGCGGCGCCCCGGAGGCCGTCGGGGCGACCGGTGGGGCGCCGCACCGCCCGGTGCCGCCCGCGGTCCGGCCGGGGTGCGCCCGGGTGGGCGGTACCGGTGGTCCGTCGGCGGTACCGAACCTAGGGACGCCTGATTCGGAGGCGGTATGGGGCCGGTATGGAACGGCTATTCGCCGTGGTCGGGGCGGTTCCGCCGGGACCGGGGCGGGCCGGGACCCCGCCCCGGCGCCGGGGCGGGGGACCCCGGCCCGGCGGAACCGTCAGGTCAGCACGGCCCCGTTGTCGGGGCGGTGCCGGCGGCTGCGACGGTGGTCCAGGTGGACGAAGACGCGGTGCAGCCACCGGTCGTTGCCGTCGTAGCGGGGTGAGAACGCGACCCGCCCGTGGACGACCAGCCGGTTGTCGACGAAGATCATGTCACCGGGGCGGAGCACCACGTCGGACCGCACCTCGACCAGCGCCTCGCGCAGCTGCGCCAGGGACTTCTCGGCGCGCTCGTCCAGGGCCCGGGTGGCGTGGAAGTCGACGCAGATGTCCGGGTCCTCGGGCGCGCCGCCGAGCACCGGGTGCGGGCTGGAGAGCCCCACCGCGTGGAAGGACGGCGGCGCCTCGGTCATGAAGCGCGCCTCCCGCAGGACGGTCAGCGCCTCCTCGTCCAGCAGCGGGAGGGCGCGCCGGATCGAGGCGACCTGGGTGCCGACCTGGTCCTCGTGCGCCGGGCGCAGGCACAACAGCCCGACGTAGTCGGGACGGTGGGGGTGGAAGGCGTTCTCCGTGTGGAACTCCAGCTGCACCGATCCGCCGTTGCTCTGGGAGCCCGCGAGCGCCGGCACCGGGACGACGTTCTGGACCAGCGCGCCGAACTTCTCGTCCCGGTAGGCGATCACCGTCCCGAGCTCGCTGCCGAGCAGGACGGCCAGGGCGGCCGGGACGGTGGTCCGGCGCTCCACGGAGTCGGGCACGGTCGGGGTGGGCGGCAGCGGCTCCGCCGGCATCGGGAGGTTGCTGATCGTCAGGGTGCCGGCGTCCCCGGCGTCGTGCCGGAACGCCCGGACCGCCCGGCTCAGCCGGCCGGGCAGCCGGCAGCTCTCCTCGCGGGCCGTGGCCTGCCAGCCGGGATCGTCCACCAGCCCCGGGCCGGTGCGCGCCAGCTGCCGGGCCAGCGACTCCAGCTCGGCCCGCTCGCCGCCGGTGAGTTCGAGTACGGAGGTGTCTCCGCGGTGGTCGGTATTGGTGCTCGCCATGGTTGAGGTCACGCTGGTTCTCCTCGTCGGAATACCCTTGAGGCGACCGGGGCCTGTCCTCTCGGATGAGAGTCGCCGCGGAATACACAATCGCCGTGCGGCGACCCGACGGCGATTCTTTCCCGCCACGTCGCACGGTCTCCAGGCAGCCAACCGGCAATTGGGGGCGGGTAACTTGCCTGCCGGATGCCTGTCCTGGGGCGGGCGCGGAAACCAAGCTTTCCGACAAGCCCGATCCAGGAGACGGAGCCTTGCCGTGCAGCCGAACTTTCGGACCCGAATACCTCCGCCCCCACCGGCGGACGGCCGCCGTGCCGGCCGCGCGGACACCGCGGACCCGCTCGGCTGCCGTGCCGTCGAGCGCCTGCTGTGCGAGCTCTGGAGCGCGCACTTCGGGCACCGGGTCTCGCCGTACGACGACTTCTTCGACCTGGGCGGCGACTCACTCGCGATCACCACGATCGTGGCCGCCGCCCGGGAACGCGGCCTCCGGGTCCGGAGTTCGGCGGCGCTGCGCCACCCGACGCCGGCCCGGCTGGCCGAGCACCTGACCCTCGGCGGCCCCGGCGCGGGCGGCACGCCGACCGGCCCGCCGCGCGCCCTCGCCCTCGACCCCGGGGCCGCCGCCGCGGTGTCCGCGCCGGACTGGACCGCGGCGGACGTCCGGCCGGAGCCGATAGCCGAGGGCGACCCGGCCGCGCCGCTGTTCGTGGTGCATTCCGACCGTCACGTCCGGGCCGAGCGCGCGGCGGTCGCCCGGTGGACCGGTGGCCGGGCCGCCCACGGGTACGCCCTCCCGGGCGCCCGCGGCCCGATCCCGCCGTTCGGGAGCGTCGGGGAGGTCGCCGAGCGGCTGCTCGCGGACCTGCGCGGGCGCCGGCCCGACGGGCCCTACCGGCTGGCCGGCTTCGGCCTCGGCGCGGTGGTCGCCCTCGAACTGGCCCGCCGGCTGCGCGGTTCGGGCGCCCAGGTGGCGCTGCTGGCCCTGGTCGCGCCGCCCGCCGGGCCGGCGCCGGGCGAGCCGGACGCCGGACCCGACGACCTGCTCGGCCGGCGGCTGGCCCTGCTCGCCGGACGGTTCGGGCTCACCGGGGGCGAGAGCCTCGCCGAGATCCACGACCGGATCGCCGAGGAGGAGTGGTACGACGGGACGGTGGGGCCCGGCGACCTCCCCCGGCTCCAACTGGCCTGGGCCCGGCTCGCGTCGGCCGTCCGGGCCCACGCGTACGAGCCGTACGACGGGCGGGCGCTGCTGTTCCTGGACGGCCCGGACCCGCATCCGGCGGAGCGGGCGTGGGCGGGCGCGGCCCGGCCGCCGGACGTCCACCGGCTCGACCACGGGCTCGAATCCCCCCTGGCCGTCATCCGCGACCCGCAGGTGGCCGAGACGATGAGGAAGGCGCTCGACGTATGAACGGCGGTACCACGAGTGCAGCGGCGAACCGGGTGATCGCCCGGCTCAGGCCCCCGGAGCGCCCCGCGCTGCGGATCTTCTGCTTCCCGCACGTCGGCGCCGGCGCCGCCGCGTTCAAGCCCTGGCTCGACCACCTGCCGCCGGAGGTCGACCTCTGCGCGGTCCGGCCGCCCGGGCGCGAGAACCGGGTGCGGGAGGCCCTGCTCACCGACGGGCACGCCCTGATCGACGACCTCCTGCCGCACCTGACCCCGCTGCTCGACCTGCCGTACGCGGTGGTCGGCCACTGCTCCGGCAGCGTGCCGGCCACCGAGCTGGTGCGCCGGCTCGCCGCCGTCGGCGCACCGGCCCCGGTCGAGCTGGTGGTCTCCTCCGCGGAGGGACCGCGGGTGCGGACGGTCGAGGACCCGCCGCTGCACCGGCTGCCCCGCGCCGAACTGCTGGCGCGGGTCGTCAAGTACGGCGGCATGGCCGAACAGGTCCTGGGCGACCAGGACCTGATGGCCATGTTCGAGCGGATCCTCCGGGCCGACTACCAGATCGTCGAGACCCTGGAGTACACCCAGGGCCCGCCGCTCGACCTGCCCGTCACCGTCGTCGGCGGTCGCCGCGACGAGTTCGTGAGCGCCTCGTCGATGGCCGCCTGGAGCACCGAGACGAGCCGCGAGTTCACGCTGCACCTGCTGGACGCGGGTCACTACATCCTCAACGACGCGGGCCCCCTGATCGGGCGGATCGCACGACGGCTGCTGGACCTGGAGGGCGAGGCGTGAGCGCCGGAGACGTCAGACTGCCCAGTGCGTGGCGCACCGACCGGGCCGGAGCGACGGCCCACCGGGCCGAGGTCCGCTACGACGACCTGGCCGCCGCCCTGGACGCGCTCGCCGCCGCGGCCGGGGCCGACCCGGTCGCGGCACCCGCCGCGGCCCACGTCAAGGTCCTGAACACCCTGGTCGAGGAGGCCGAGTTCAGCACCGACGTGCTCCCGGCCGGGGACGGTCCCGGCCCGCACAGCCTCACCGTGCGGCCCGGTGCCGCGCGGACCTGGCGGGAGCTGGTCGGGCTGGTCGGGACGGCCCTGCGCGCGGTGCGGCCCGCCGCCGGACCGGAGGGCGGGGCGGCCGGGCCCGCCGACCACGTGCTGTTCGCGGCCGACGCCGCCGACCTCGGCAAGCCGGACGAGCCGGCCGACCCGGCCCGCCGCCACGGCCTGCGGGTCGGCGTCGACGGCCGGACCCTGGTGCTGCACGCCGACGGCTACCTGGCCGCCGCCGAACTGGACCGGCTGGCCGTCATGTACCGCCGCGTCCTGGAGGCGATGGCGGGGGCGCCGGAGGGTGACGCGGTGGCCGCCGTCCTGCCGGACGGCGAACGGCACGCCGTGCTGCGCCGCTGGGCGCTCGGCCGGAGCGTTCCGCGCGAACCCGTCGGCGTCCTCGAACTCTTCCGGCGCCAGGCGGCCCGGACGCCCGACGCGCCGGCCGTCCGCGCCGACGGACGGACGCTCAGCTACCGCGAACTCGACCTGCGGTCCACCCGGATCGCCCGGCACCTGCTCGCCCGCGGCGCGCGGCCCGAGGCGCTCGTCGGCGTCTGCCTGCGGCACGGGGAGGACCTGCTGCCGACGCTCCTCGGCGTCTGGAAGAGCGGCGCGCCGTACCTCCCGCTCGACCCCGACCTGCCCGCCCAGCGGCTGCGCGGCATGGTCGCCGCCGCCGGGTGCCCGCTGGTGGTGACCCGCTCCGAGCACCGCCCGCTGTTCGACCGCCCCGCCGCCGACGGCCTGGTGGACGAGGGACCGGCGGCCGAGGGTTCCGGTCCGGAAGGCTCCGGTCCCGAGGGCCTGGGTCCCGAGGGTCTGGGGGACGAGGCGTTCGTCCTGCTCGACCGGGAGCGCACGGAGATCGACGCGCTGTCCCCGGACCTCGTCGACGTCCCCTCCGGACCGGCCCACCTGGCGTACGTCATCTACACCTCCGGGTCGACCGGAGCGCCCAAGGGCGTCATGGTGCACCACGCCGGACTCGCCAACTACGTGCTCTGGACGGCCCTGGAGTACGCCGCCCGGGGCACCGGCGGGTCCCCGCACTTCAGCTCGATCGGCTTCGACCTGGGCGTGCCGAGCCTGTACACGCCGCTGGTCGTCGGACAGCGGGTCGACCTGCTGCCCGACCCGCTCGACCCCGCCGACCTCGGCGCGCTCCTGGTCGACGGTGCGCCCTACAGCTTCATCAAGATGACGCCGGGCCACCTGAACCTGCTCAGCACGGACCTCGAACCCGAGGAGGCGCACGGTCTGGCCGGGCTGGTGATCGCCGCCGGAGACGCCTTCCCGACCGACCTGGCCCGCCGCTGGCACGACCTGGCCGGCCCCGGCGGCACCCCGGTGGCCACCGAGTACGGCCCGACCGAGATCACCGTCGGCAACTCCGGGCAGGTGACCACGGAACTCCCGGACGACGGGCTCGTCCCGCTCGGCCGGCCCATCCCCAACACCACGATGTACGTCCTCGACGACCGGCTCGAACCCGTCCCCGAGGGCGTTCCCGGCGAGGTGTACGTCGGCGGGGCGGGGGTGGCCCGCGGGTACCTCGGAGCGCCCGCACTCACCGCCGAGCGCTTCCTGCCCGACCCCTACGGGCCACCGGGATCGCGCCTGTACCGCACCGGCGACCGCGGCCGCTGGCGCCGGGGCGAGCTGGAGTTCCTCGGCCGCACCGACCACCAGGTGAAGATCCGCGGCTACCGGGTGGAGCCCGGCGAGATCCGGGCCGTGCTGCAACGGCGCCCGGAGATCGTCGAGGCCGTGGTGATCGCCGTCCCCGGGCCGTCGGGGGCCCAGCGGCTCGCGGCGTTCCTGGTGCCCGAGGCGGGCGCCGCCGTCGACGTCGCCCGGGTGCGGGCCGACCTGGCCGGGGGCCTGCCCGCGTACATGGTCCCCGCCGAGGTCCGGATCGTCCCGGAGATCCCGCTGACCGCGAACGGCAAGGTCGACACCCGCGCGCTCCAGGCAGGCCTCTGACCCGCGCGGCGTCGCGCCGCCCCCGCCGGCCCGCGACCCGCCACCCCACGTACCCGAAGCACTCAGGAAAGCAGGATCCGGTGAGCGACACGGCTGCGGACAGGACGTACCAAGTAGTGGTCAACCAGGAGGAGCAGTACTCGATCTGGGACGCGGACCGCCGACCGCCGGAGGGCTGGCGGGCCGCCGGCTTCACCGGCGACCGGCGGCAGTGCCTGGCGCACATCACCGCGGTCTGGACGGACCTGCGTCCGCTCGGTGCCCGCGGCGGCCGGCCCACCGCGCAGAGCGAGGCGAGGTAGCCGATGAACCGCCTGCTGCCGGAGCTCTTCCTGGCCCGCGCCAGGGAACACCCCGACGCCCCCGCGGTCGTCGCCGGGACCGACGAGCTCTCCTACGGCGCGCTGGAGCGCTCGGCCCGGCGGGTCGCCGGCGCCCTCGCCGGGCTCGGCGCCGGACCCGAGTCCGTCGTCGCCGTCCTGATGGCCCCCGGGCCGCAGCTGGTCGAGGCACTGCTCGGCGTCTGGCTGGCCGGTGCCTGCTACCTGCCGCTCGACCCCTTCGCCCCGCCCGGGCGGCTGCGCCGGGTCGTCGAGGCGGCGGGTGCGCACCTCACCGTCGTGGACCGGACCTGGTCCGGACGGGGCGCGGAACTCGCCCCGTCGACCGCCGCCCACCTGGTCGACGACCTGCTCGACGCCGGGGACCCGGACACCCCGCCCCTGCCCGCCACCGGGCACCGGGCCGCCTACGTGATCTTCACCTCCGGCTCCACCGGCGCTCCCAAGGGCGTCGTCGTGGACCACGCGGGCATCGCCAACCGCGTGTGCTGGGGCGTCCGCGCCCTGGGCCTCGGCGCCGACGACCGGGTCCTGCAGAAGACCCCGCTCACCTTCGACGCGGCCGGCTGGGAGATCTTCGGCCCGCTGGTCTGCGGCGCCCCGGTGACCTTCGGCCGCCCCGACGCGGGCCGCGACCCCGCCGAACTCGTCGCCTCGATCCGCGAGCAGCGGGCCACCGTGGTGCAGGTCGTCCCCACCATGCTGCGCCTGCTGGCCGCCGAGCCCGGCCTGGACTCCTGCACGACTCTGCGGACCGTCTGCTCGGCGGGCGAGCCGCTGCACGCCGAACTCTGCCGGCGCGTGCTCGACCGGGTCGACGTGGAGATCTGGAACACCTACGGGCCCACCGAGTGCTCCATCGACGCCCTGGCGCAGCGCTTCGACCGCGCGCAGCTCACCGGGGCCGTTCCGATCGGCGAGCCCATCGACAACGCCCGCGTGCTCCTCCTCCCGCCCGGGGACGGCGAGAACGGCGGGGACGCCCCCGCCGGGGACACCGCCGCCGGGGACGGTGATCCGCTGTACGAGCTCTACCTGTGCGGCCCCGGCGTCGCCCGCGGCTACCACGGGGACCCGGCCCGCACCGCGACGCGCTTCCTGCCGGACCCCGCCGGGCCGCCCGGCGCCCGGATGTTCCGCACCGGCGACCTCGTCCGCCGCCGCCCGGACGGCGCCCTGGAGTTCGCCGGCCGCATCGACGACCAGCTGAAGGTCAACGGCGTCCGGATCGAACCCGGCGAGGTCGAGGCGGCCCTGGAGACCCACCCCGAGGTGGTCGAGGCCGCCGTCCGGGCGGTCGACGGGCCCGACGGCACCCGGCGCCTGGTGGCCTGGGTGGTCACCTCGCGGACCGGCGCCGCCGAGGACCTCGTCGCCCACCTGCGCGACCGGCTGCCCCCGGCCCTCGTCCCCGCCCTGGTCACCGAGACCGACGCCTTCCCCCGGACCACCAGCGGCAAGACCGACCGGGCCCGGCTGCCCGAGCCCGACTGGTCGTCGGCGCCGGGCCCCGCCGCCCCGGCCCCGCAGACCGCCGAGGAGCGGATCGTGCTGGCGGCCTGGCGGCAACTGCTCGACACCGACGGGATCGGGCCCGACGACGACTTCTTCCGCCTGGGCGGCCACTCGCTGATGCTGACCCGGCTCGCTGCCGGGCTCACCCGGGCCTCCGGCCTGGACGTCCCGCTGCGTGACCTGCACTACGCGTCGACCGTGCGGCAGCAGGCCGAACTGCTGTCCCGGGCCTCCGCGGCGCAGCCGATCGAGGCGCTGCCGCCCGGCGCCCGGCTGCCGCTCACCCACGCGCAGGAACGGTTCTGGGTCCTCGACCGGATGTCCCCCCGGAGCCGCGAGTACCTCCTCCCGATCCTGCTCTGGCTGCCCGCCGAGGTGCCCGCCGACCTGGTCGAGGACGCGCTGGCCCGGCTGGTGGAGCGGCACGAGGTGCTGCGCACCCGCTACGTGATGGACGGCCGGGGCCTGGCCGCCGTCGTCGAGCCGGCGGACGCGGCCCCGGTCAAGCTGCGCACCGTCGAGACCACCCCCGACCGGGTCGACGGTCTCGTCGCCGAACAGCTCGGCGAGGGCTTCGACCTGGCGTCCGCGCCGCTGCTGCGGGCCGCGCTGCTGCGGGACGGCGGGCCGGAGCAACTGCTGCTGCTGGTCTGCCACCACATCGTCGGCGACGGCTGGTCCTCCCGGCTGCTCGAACAGGAGCTGCGTGCGACGGTCTCCGCGCTCGGGGAGGGCCGTGAGCCGGTCCTGCCGGAGCCCGCGCTGCGCTACGTCGACGCCGCCGCCTGGCTCCGGGCCCAGCTGACCGACGACCTGTTGGAGGAGCAACTCGCCTACTGGCGCGAGACGCTGGCCGACCTGCCCGCGCTGGAGCTGCCCACCGCCCGCGAACGCGCCGAGCGGCGAGGCATCGACGGCACCGGGGTCGTCGTCGACCTGCCCGCGCCGTCCGTCGAGGCGCTTCTCGCGCTCGGCCGCCGGACCGGCGCGACCCCGTACGTGGTCTTCCTGACGCTCTGGACGGTCGCGCTCGCGCGGGCCGCGGGCCAGTGGGACTTCGGGACCGGCTCCCCGCACGCCGGGCGGATCCGCCCGGAGCTGCACGACCTGGTCGGCCTGTTCCTCAACACCGTGGTCCTGCGGCCCCGGCTCACCCCGGACCTGCCCTTCGAGGAGGCGGTGGCCGTGGTCGAGCAGACCTGCCGGGAGGCGTTCGCCCGGCACGCGGCGCCCTTCGAGGCCGTCGCCGAGGCGGTCGCCCCGGCCCGCGACCTCTCCCGGACCCCGCTGTTCCAGAACCTGTTCGCCCTGACCGGCGACGACGGGATCGGTCAGGTCCCGCGCGAGCGCGACCTCGAACTGCTCGGCCGGGCCTGGACGGTGTCCCGCACCGACCTGGCGCTCACGCTCTGGCCGTACCCCGACGGCAGTTACGGGGGAGCCCTGGAGTACTCCTCCGCGCTCTACGACGAGGCGGTGGCGACCGGCCTCGCCGGGCGCCTGCGCGACCTGGCCGAGCGGTTCGCCGCCGACCCGGCCCTGACGGTCGGCGCGGCCGGCCTGGACGAACCGGAGGTGACGGAGGTGCCGGAGTTGACGGAGACGGCGGAGGTGCCGGACGTGGCGGAGGCCGACGGGACGGCCGCGGACGGGACGGCCGCCGGGCTGGAGACGATCCTGGGCTTCGTCCGCGAGCTGCTGGAACTGCCCGACGCCGGCCCCGACGACGACTTCATGACGCACGGCGGCAACTCGCTGCTCGCGGCCCGCCTGCTGTGGAACATCCAGACCGCCTTCGGCGTGGAGGTGTCGATGCGCGCCTTCTTCGACCGGCCCACGGCCACCGACCTCGCCCGGGAGGTCGAGGAACTCCTCCGGGAGTCCGACGGCACCCCCGACCGGCAGGGCGACTCGACAGGGAAGGACACCTGATGGCGGCCGCACCGTCCCGGGGAAGGCGGACCATCGAACCGGCGGACCGGAGCCGTCCGCTGCCGCTCTCCTCCGGCCAGCAGCAGATGTGGCTGCTGCACCAGTTCGCCCCCACCGGCCGGGCCTACCTGATGACCTGGACGCTCCGGCTCTCCGGGCCGCTGGACACCGAGGCGCTGCGCCGCTCCTGGGAGCGGCTGGTGACCCGCCACGAGATCCTCCGGACCCGCTACCAGCAGATCGACGACGAGCCCTGCCAACTCGTCGACCCACCCGGGCCGTTCGCCCTGCGCGTGGTCGACCTGGCGGACGAGCCGGCCGCGACCCGTGAGGAGCGCGCCGGGCAGATCGCCGAGTGGGAACGGCGCCGGCCCTTCGACCTGGCCAGGCACCAGCCGGTCCGGGTCACCGTGATCGGGGCAGGCCCGGAACTCCACCTGATGGTCGTCAGCATCCATCACATCGCCGCCGACGAGGACTCCTACCAGGTGATGGTGGCGGAGCTGGCGGCGCTCTACGGGGAGGAGAGCGCCGGCACGCCGTCGGGCCTCGACGAACCGCCCGTCCAGTACGCCGACTTCGCGGTGTGGGAACAGGGCCGCACGACGGACGCGGCGCTCCGCAGGCACCTGGACTACTGGCGGGACGCGCTCGGGGACGTCCGGGACGTGCCGCTGCCGCTGGACCGGCCGCGGCCGGCCCGCGCCGACCGCCGCGGCGGCCTCGTCGACCTGACGGTCGCCCCGGAGACCGCCGACCGCGTCCGCGCGCTCGCCGCGGCCAACCGGGCCACCCCCTTCATGGTGCTGCTGGCGGCCTACCACGTGATGCTCGCCCGGCTGACCGGCAGCGACGACGTGGTGGTGGGGCTCCCGGTCTCGACCCGGACGCCCGATCTGGACGGGCTCCTCGGCTACACCGTCAACACCGTCGTGGTCCGGTCGCGGCACACCGCCGGGCAGACCTTCACCGACCTGGTCGCCCGGATCAGGGCGGGCGTCCTGGACGCCTTCGACCACCGGTTCGTCCCGTTCAAGCGGGTCGTCGACGAGGTGAACCCGGCCCGCGGCCTCGACGAGAACCCGCTGTTCCAGGCCGCCTTCGACATGGAGGCGGCCGGGGAGGACGGCGGATTCCGGCTGCCCGGCCTGACGGTCGAGCGGACCGGCTCCGGCGTCGCGCCCGACGCCAAGTTCGACCTCAACATGCACGTCGCCGCCACCGAGGACGGGCAGTTCGTCGTCCGGCTGGAGTACGCCGCGGCGGTGCTCGACGAGGCCACCGTGCAGGGCTGGGCCACCGCCTGGGAACCGCTGCTCGACGCGCTGGTGCGCGAGCCCCTCGCGCCGCTCCCCGCCGGCGGGCAGGCCGCCCCGGACCGGGCCGCCGGACCGGGCACCGCCGCCGCCACCGAGCCGGGCACGGAACCGGACGGTCCGGGGCCGGCCCCGGGCGGGACCCGGGCCACGGCCGCCCTGGCCGCGACGCTGCACCGGATCTGGGCCGAGGTCCTGGAACTGGACGCCGTCGGCCCGCAGGACAACTTCTTCGACGTCGGCGGCGACTCGCTGCGCGCCGTGGCCCTGTCCGGCCGGCTGCGCGCGGAGGGCCTGGAGGTGTCGGCCACCGACATCTTCGCCTACCAGAGCATCGAGGAACTGGCCGAGTGGTGCGCGGAGCAGACCTCCGGCACCGGGCCCGACCTGCCCGTCCGGGTCGCCCCCTTCGCCCAGCTGTCCCCGGAGGACCGCGCGGCCCTGCCGCCCGACGCCGTGGACGCCTACCCGCTGACGGCGACCCAGCTCGGCATGCTCATCGAGCTGCGGGCCCGGCCCGACGTCAACACCTACCAGGACACCACCTCCTACCTGGTCCGCGACGAGGAGCCGCTGGACCACGCCGCGCTCCGGCGGGCCACCCAGCTGGTCGTCGACCGGCACGAGGTCCTGCGGACCGGCTTCGACCTGAACCGGTACTCGGTGCCGCTCCAACTGGTGCACCGCGCCGCCCTGATCGACGTCGGCGTCACCGACCACGGCGTCCTCGGACCGGGCGGCTGGCGGCCGGCGCTGGAGGAGTACGCGGCCGGCGAGCGCCGCAACCCGATGGACATCGCCGCCGCGCCGCTGATCCGCGTCCACGGCCACCGCGCCGAGGACGCCAAGGAGTGGTGGATCACCATCACGGAGTGCCACCCCATCCTGGAGGGCTTCAGCTTCCACACGATGCTGATGGAGATCCTCACCGGCTACTACGAGCTGCGCGCGGGCCGCACCCCCGCCGAGCCCGAGCCGGTGGCCTTCCGGTACGCGGACTACGTCGCCGCCGAGGCGGCGGCGCGCGAGTCCGAGGAGCACCGCGCCTTCTGGCGCGGCGTGGTCGAGGGCCGGACCGGCACCGCCCTGCCGACCGCCTGGCAGGGCGACCGGGCGCTCGCCCGCGAGCGGTACCAGCACATGCTGGACTTCCGCGACCTGGAGGACGACCTGCGCCGGCTGGCGAGCGAGACCGGCACGTCGATGAAGGCCGTGCTGCTGGCCGCGCACATGAAGGTCATGAGCGCGGTCGTGGCCACCGAGGACTTCTACACCGGACTGGTCTGCGACGCGCGGCCCGAGGTCCTGGGCGCCGACCGGGTCCTCGGCATGTACCTCAACACGCTGCCGTTCGCCATGCCCACCGGGGCGATCACCTGGGGCGGGCTGGTCAAGGCGGTCTACGACGGACTGACCGGGCTCTGGCCGCACCGGGTCTTCCCGATGCAGGTCATCCAACAGGAGTTCGGCCCCGGCGGCCGGCTGCTCGACGTGTTCTTCAACTACCTGGACTTCCGCCAGGTCGACAGGAGCCTGCTCGACGAGGACGCGACGTACAACGACAACGACAACGAGTTCGCGCTGCACGTCTTCACCATCTCGGGGATCCTCAAGCTCAACACGACCAGCCACCGGTTGAGCCGGGCCGCCGCCGTCCGGCTCACCGCCCTCTACCGGACGGTGCTGGAGCGGATGTCCCTCGGACCGGAGGGGGACGCCCGCGCCGACTGCCTGCCGGCGCGCGAGCGGGAGAGCCTGCGGGTCCTGGACCGTACGGAGCACACCGGGCGCACGGCGAAGCGGACGGACGAGCGGACTGACGAGCGTGCGGCGAGCGTCACCGGGGCCTTCGCCCGGGTGCTGGCCGCGCACCCGGACGACCCCGCGCTCCGGTACGGCGACCGGGTGACCGGCTACCGGCAGCTCGACGCCAGGGCCGAGGAGATCGCCCGGGGCCTGCGCGAGCGCGGCGTCGGTCCGGGCTCGCTGGTCGCGGTCGCGCCCGAGCGGGGGCCCGACACGGTCGCCGCGGTGCTCGCCGTCTGGCGTCTGGGCGCCTCCTTCGGCCTCGCCCCGGACGACTCCGGCGGCCCCGCCCTGCCCGCCCTGCCCGTCCTCGCGCAGCCCGCGGTGATCCCCGGGGACACCGCCTGCGTCCTGCCCGGCGCCCCCGGAACGGCCGTGACGCACCGCGCCCTGGCCCGCGCCCTGCACCGGATCCACGTCGAACTCGACGCGCGCGGGGCGGGCAGCGGCCGGGGCTCGTCCTGGCTCTGCGCCGCGCCGCCGGTGACCGCCGCCGGGCTGGTCGAGGTGCTCGCCGCGCTCACCTCCGGGGCCTGCGCCGTCCTCACCTCCGCCCCGCTGCCCGACGCCGTCCCCGAGATGCGGGAACTGATCGCGGGCGGGCGGGTGACGCACCTGTGGACGACCCCGCTGGTCGCGGAGCGCGTGCTCGACCCGGCCCCGCGGCCGGTCACCGTCCTCCTCGGCGGCGACGTCCACGCCGGCCCCGCCCCGGCGGCCGGTCTGCGCTCCCGGGCCAGGGTGATCGAGGTCCTGGACGCCGACGGGCTGCTCGGCCCGGTGGCCTTCGACGGCAGGCCGGTGCCGGGACTGGCCCTGCGGGTCGCCGACGACCGGCAGCGCCGGGTGCCGGTCGGCGTGGTGGGGGAGCTCTGCGTCGACGACCCGGACGCGGACACCGAGGGCGGGCGACCGCACCGCACGGGCCGGCTGGCCCGGCTCGGCCGCAGCGGGCGGCTGGAGCCGCTCGGCCCGGTCGGCGGCCCGCACCGGACCGCGGAACTGCTCGGACTGCACCCCTCGGTGCGGGACTGCCGGGTGGTGGTCCGTCAGGACCCGGCCCGCCAGGACCCGGCGCCGGCGGGCGCGTCCGGGCCTGCCGGACCGCGGCTGATCGGGTACGTGCGCACCGTGACCGAGGAGTTCGCGCCGGACGAGGTGCGCCGGGCGCTCGCCGAACGCAGGCTGCCGCGCCACCTCATCCCGGACGCGCTGGTCGTGGTCGACGAGTGGCCGCTCACCGCGTCCGGCACGGTCGACCCGGACCGCCTGCCCGAGCCGTCCGCCGCGCCGCCCGCCGACGGGCCGGACGAACTGCCCTGGGACGACGGCTTCGCCGACCTCCTGCGCGAGGTACTGGCCGGCGCGTCGTACGAGGGCGCGCTCGAACCGGACGTGCCGCTCGCCGACATCGGTCTGAACTCGATGGCCACCGTCGGCCTGATGGTCGCCATCGAGCAGCTCTACGACATCGTCTTCCCCGACGACTTCCAGGTCGTCGACATGTTCCGGACGCCCCGGATGCTGTGGGAGGCGGTCACCGAGTTCCGTGCGGCGGATCTCTGACGCCGCGGGGGACGGCACGGCCGCGGGGCCGGCACCGGCATCACGTCGGTGCCGGCCCCGGCCCGTCCCCGCCCGCCGTCCCCGGGCCACCGCGCCGGGCGGGTCCGGAAACGCCGACGCGGCCCGGCCGGAGCCGGGCCGCGTCGGGGGCGGGCCCTACAGGAGCGGGTCGACGACGATCTCGATCGCCGTCGCGGCGGCCAGGGCGTTGGCCACGGCCTCCTCCCGGTCGGCGCCGTGGGCGACGATCTCGCCGACCCGCGCGCCCGAGGCGGTGAGCGGCGGCACCGTCCCGCCCGGCTCGACGGACACCCAGACGTACTCGACGCCGGGGGAGGACTGGGCGGCGTCGAGACCGCGCACCTCGCGCACCACGCCCGGGGCCGCGTCCACGAACCGGACCGCCGCCCCGCGGACCGGGGCCGCGGCCATCTCCGGCTCCTTCCCCTCCAGCACGTCGAGGTAGCCGCGGAACAGGTCGCTGCCGTAGGCGAGGCCGATCAGGAACGGGATGTAGTCCCCCGGGAGGCGGGCGGCGCATTCGAGGAGGTGGGGCACTCCGTCCCGGAGGATCCACTCGGCGTGCAGGATGCCGGTGCGGAACCCGGTCGCGGTGACCAGCGTGCGCATGGCCGGCTCCGCCGCCGCACCGGCCGGGGCCGGCACGACGTGACCGCGCTCGACCGGGTGCGGGCCGGGGTAGAGCTCCGTCTCGGTGGTGTTGAGGAAGACCACGCGGCCGTCCAGCACCAGCGCCTCGACGCTGAACTCGCCGCCGTGCAGCCACTCCTCGACCACGTAGCCGGACGCGCCCGCGTGCGCGGTGCGCAGGTGCGGCTGGTCGGCGGACGCCGTCCGCTTCCAGGCCTCGTCGAGGTCGTCCCCGGGACCGAGGAGCTGGACGCCGAGGCTGCCCTGGAGGTGGGTCGGCTTCAGGACGCACTCCCCGCGGTGCGCGTCGCGGAAGCGGGCGACCTCCTCCGGGCCGTCGATCCGCTGCCAGTCCGGCTGGGCGACGCCGGCCGGCTGCGTGGCCTCCCGCAGCAGCGACTTGTCGCGGAAGAGCCGGACGGCGTCGGGCCCGCCGTTCGGCAGCCCCCACGCCTCCGCGAGCTCGGCGGCCGGGACGACCGTGTACTCCAGGGCGGGCAGCACGGCGCGGACGGCGTCCGGCCGGTCGACGTGGTCCGCGAGCCGGACGCTCCCGTTCTGGACGGGGGCCGCGACGAACCCGGCCGCGCAGCGGAACCTCGGGAGCTGCCCGGCGACGTCGCGGGCCTCGCAGATCGTCGGCTCCTCGACGACCAGGACCGAGCCGGGGGGCAGGACCCGCTCCAGCTGGTTCAGCAGGCCGACGCTGAATCCGACCACGACGTGGGTGACTTCGGGAGAGTCCATGTGCGTGTTCACGCCTCCTCGGCGGGGGTGATGGTTGCTTCGATCCGGCTGAACGCCTCGTTCAGGACGCGGTCACAGGTGGCGGCGTCGGGCCCGGTGGCGACGACCGCGGCCAGCCGCGGCACCACGCCGCGGGGCGGGAGCAGCAGCCGCTGACCCGGCTCGGCCAGGGCCACCACCCTTTCCACGCCCGGCACTTCGCGGGCGCCGGAGACGTCCAGGCGGGCGACCGTGCCGTCCTGCGCGGGGTAGAGGAACCGCACCTCGGCGCAGTCGTCGCGGACCGGCCGCAGGTCGGGGACCAGGCCGAGGGCCGTGTCCAGGGCGGCGGCGGTCAGGTCCACGCCGGTGGCGAGCCGGCCGAGCAGCGGGATGAAGTCGCCGCCGAGCCGCCCGTTGAGCTCCACCAGGCGCGGGCCGCGGGCGGTGAGCCGCAGCTCGGCGTGGGTCACACCGGTGGTCACCCCGAGCGCCGCGTGGATCCGGGCGACCAGGTCGGTCGTCTCCCCGGCCCACGGCTCGTGGTGCCACGGCGCGACCAGGTGCCCGACCTCCTCGAAGAACGGGGGGTAGCCGATCCGCTTCCGCGCCAGGTTGACGGCGTGCACCTCGCCCGCGACCACCACGCAGTCCAGGCTGATCTCCGGACCGTCCAGGTACTCCTCGATCAGCAGGCCGTCGAGCGGGTCGAGGCCGGTGAACGCGGCCCGGTCGGCGTGCCGGTGCAGCTCGGTGAGCGCGGTGGGCGAGGCCGCCAGGACTACGCCGCTGCTGCCCGCCAGGGCCCGGGGCTTGACCACCACCGGGTACCCGATCGACTCCGCCGCCGCGAGTGCCTCGTCCAGGCCGTGCGCGACCGCGTAGCGCGCGGACGGCAGCCCGGCCTGCTCCAGCAGGCGCCGGGTCCGGAGCTTGTCGCGGCAGTTGCGGACCGCCTCCGGGGACATGTGGGGCAGCCCGAGCCGCTCGGCCGCCTCGGCGGTCCGCTCCAGCTGCACCTCGCTCCAGGTGAGCAGGCCGACCGGTCCGGTGTCCCCGGCCAGGGCCTCGGCGACGGCCCGGGTGAGCGCGTCGGCGTCCCCGGTGTCCGCCACCAGGTGGCCGGCCAGGTACGGCAGTTCC
The DNA here is from genome assembly GCF_042726075.1 of Kitasatospora sp. NPDC127035. NCBI lineage: Bacteria > Bacillati > Actinomycetota > Actinomycetes > Kitasatosporales > Streptomycetaceae > Kitasatospora > Kitasatospora sp. NPDC127035. The sequence continues at coordinate 65,286 of NZ_JBHXDN010000041.1, forward strand.
CAGTCGGCGGGCGCGTCGTTCACCGTGGACACCCGGCCGTGCGCCGCCGCGTCCCGGAGCGCGTACTCCCGGTAGACACGGCCACCGGTGCCGACCAGGACCACGTGGGGCGGGCGGGCCGGGTCGACCGGCTCGCAGCGGTAGTCGAGCCGGTCGACCGTGCGCCTGATCGCGCGCTCCACGTCGGCGGTGGTGCGGCCGCGGAAGCGGAACCGCGCGCCGGAGTGCTCGTACCCGGGGAGGTCGGCCAGGTGGCGGCCCGGGGCCGGGAGCCGCTCGGCGTACGGCCCGTCCTCCAGGCCGGTCTGCGGCGTCGCGGCGAGGACCCGGCACGGGCGCGCGGCGGGGGTCGGGACGAGCAGCCAGCCGCCGTACTCGCCCTCGTCGTCGCCCTCGTGGTCACCCTCGTGCCCGTCCTCGGCCCGGTCCGCCGGAAACGGGAACGCGGGCAGCGGCCGGCCGAGCTGGATGTCGACGGCGGCGGCCATCAGGTCGACGCCGTGCACCTCGCGCCAGACGAACGGGACCTCCGCCCCGCCGGGCCGCGCGCCCACCTCCAGGACGTGGAACTCCGGTTCGGAGCCGTCCGCGGAGGCGAACAGTTCGAGGTGGAACACCCACGGCTCGGCCGACATCGCCAGCACGGCGCGCCGGGTGAACTCGCCGACGGCCTTGAGCAGCGCCGGGTCGTCGATCTCGGCCGAGCCGAGCGCGTCCCCCCGGGTGAAGTCCAGGCAGGTGTTGAGGTAGCGCGAGGCGCGCCAGACCCGCAGGTCGCCGTCGGCGGCGACCCCGTCGACGTGCAGGATCTCGTGCGGCACGTACGACTGCACCAGGACGGCGACGTCCGGCGGGAAGGCGTACGCCGCCAGGTCCTCCGGGCCGTCGAGCCGCGTGACGTGCGAACTCGCCGTCCCGCGGACCGGTTTGAGGATCACCGGCCAGCCGTGCCGGTCGGCGAAGCCGGCGACCGCCGCCCGGTCCGGGGCGGGCCCGGTGGCCGGGACCGGGACGCCCTGCGCGGCGAGCCTTCGGGCCATCGCCAGCTTGTCGCGGAACGGCCGCAGCCGGGCGGGCGTCTCGCCGGGCACGCCCAGCTCCTCACGGAGCTCGGCGGCGACGTCGAGGTCCACCTCGTGCAGCGCCACGATCCGCGCGGGCGCGCCGTGTTCGGCGGTCAGCCGGTCGACGGCGGCCCGCACCGCGGCGCGGTCCTCGGTGCTCGGGACGACGGCCACGGCGGCGGAGGCCGAGGCGGGGATCCCGGCCCGGCCGCCCGGGGTGGTCACGTAGCTGACCCGGTACGCGGTGTGGTCCAGGTAGGCGGCGTAGTCGGCGTAGGAGTCGGTCCACCGGTGGAGCACGACGACGTGGGCGGCGGCCGGGGCGGCGGACGGGGCTGAGGACGGGGCGGCGGGCACGGGCGGCTCCAGGGACGGCGGGCAGGGAACCCGGGTGTGAGGACCGGTTCGGGTGAGCGGTGGCCGGTTCAGGAGGCGGAGTCCGCCAGCCTGGCGACGGTTCCCCGGAGGAGGTCGAGGGTCAGGGCGTCGCCGAGGCCCATGGTCCGCAGGCGCAGTTCGAGCGCCTGCTCGCCCTCGTTGGTGACACGCAGGTAGCAGGGGTGCCCGATCCGGGAGAAGGGGTCCTCCCGGACCGGTCCGGTCTCGTCCTCGGCGCAGGGCGGCGGCGCCTCGCCCGGCAGGAAGTTGAAGGCGAAGGTCGCCCGGTAGGGGTCCCGGTCGCGGCGGACGGCGTCGCGCAGCGCGTCGACCTCGTCCACGTCGTACATCCCGTACCGGAAGGCGGTCAGGCTCCGGGTGTGGACGTGGCGGGCGTACGGCCCGAACTCCTCCGGGCCGGAGTCGAACGGGGCCGCCGCCCACTGGTTCATCGAGCTGACCACGCCGTTCCACGGAGGGACGAAGCGGTTGGAGGACATCAGCTGGCCGACCAGGGCGCCCGGTCCGGCCGCGAGCGCCGCGGTCCGGGCGAAGGCGGCCAGCACGACGCTGGACAGCGGCACGGAGAGCTCCTCGGCGAGCCGGCGCGCGGCGGCGTGGGCCGCCCGGGAGCGGACGGTGTACTGGACGGCCTCGTCCTGGGCGGTGTCCTGGGCGGTGCCGGGGCCCGCGGGGCCGAGCTGTGCGGCGGAGAGGCCGAAGACCCGCTCCCAGTAGCCGGTCAGCGCGGCCCGGCGCGCCCCGCGGCCGGTCGCGTGCTGCCACACCGCCAGCTCCCGGGGCGTGGGCGGCGGGGCGCCGTCCGACGGCTTGCCCCGCTCCAGGGCGGTGCGGAACCCGGACTCCAGGATGCCGAGGCTCCAGCCGTCCGCGACGATGTGGTGCTTGATCACCACGACCGCGCGGGGCCGGCCGTGCTCGGTCGCGACGCGGAACCGCCACGCGGGCGCGGCGCCCAGGTCGAAGGGCTCGGCGGCCAGCGCGGCGGTCATCCCGTCGAAGGTCTCGGCGGTGCACTCGACCACGCCGGCGTCGACTCCGTCGGCGGTCGGCAGCACCCGCTGGGACGGCGCGAACGGGTCCGACACGTCGTAGACGGTCCGCAGCGACTCGTGGCGCGCGGCGAGCGCGAGGACGGCGTCCTGCACCTCGGCGACGCTGACCCCGGCCCCGTCCTCGGGCGGGATCCACACCGTCCGGACGTTGGCCTCGTGCCACCGGCCGCGCGCCAGGTGCCTGACGTCGCGCCAGACCGACAGCTGGCCGTACGAGAGGGGAACCGGCTCGTTCACGGAGGACTCCGTTCGTTCGTGTGGCGCCCGACCTGCGCCCGAGGCTGACGCCGGGTCAGCCTAGGAGCGCCGCGTCGACCGGGAACAGGCAAGAGGGCGGCAGCCGGGGCCCCGGTCCGCAGGCAGCAAAGTTGCCTGCCGCTTACCTGGACGCGGCCGGGAACGCGTCCCACTGTGGGGGTGATGTTCCGTGACCCGTCGGGCCGACGACGAGAGGTGTTGCCGTGGCCGAGGAAGTGCCGGACCTCCGGCTGTTCACGACCGTTCCGCCGCCCGCGGACCGGCACGGCTACCTCGGGGTGGTCCGGCAGGCCGCCCGGCTGGCGGAGGAGGCCGGCTTCCGGGGGGCGCTCGTCTACTCCGACAACAACACGGTCGACCCCTGGGTCGCCGCCCAGGAGGTGCTCGCCGCCACCACCGACTTCGCCCCGCTGGTCGCCGTGCAGCCCGTGTACGCCCACCCGTACGCGGTCGCCCAGCGGATCGCGAGCTACGGCATGCTCTACGGGCGCCGGATCGCCCTCAACCTGGTGGCCGGCGGCGTCGTCGGCGACCTCACCGCACTGGGCGACGCGACCCCGCACGACGACCGCTACCTGCGGCTGACCGAGTACGCCCAGCTGGTCGGCCTGCTGCTGGCCGGTGCGGGCCCGGTGACCTTCGAGGGCCGCTACTACCGGGCCCGCAACCTGCCGCTGGCCCCCGCGCTGCCCGCCGGGCTGGCGCCGGAGCTGTACATGTCCGGCTCCTCCGAGGCCGGCCGCCGGGCGGCCGGGACGCTCGGCGCCGTCCCCGTCCGCTACCCCGTGCCGCCCGGCCCGGGCACCGAGGGGGATCTCGGCGGCCTCGACGGCGGGGGCGTCCGGATCGGGATCATCGCCCGCGACACCGACCGGGAGGCGTGGACCGTGGCCCACGAGCGCTTCCCGGCGAGCCGGGCCGGCCGGCTCGCGCAGATGCTGGCGCGCGGCGTCTCCGACTCGGAGTGGGTGGCCCGGCTGTCCGCCGCCGACGAGTTCCCCGGCGGGCCGGACAGCCCCTACTGGATGGGCCCGTTCCGCACCTACGCGACCTTCTGCCCCTACCTCGTGGGCAGCCACGAGAAGGTCGAGGCCGAGATCGCCCGCTACCTCGACGCCGGGTGCCGGACGTTCATCATGGACACCGCGCGCGCCGCGTCCGACTACACCGCCACGGCCGCGGCCTTCGCCGGGGCCCGGCGCCGCCGCCGCGGCGGACCGGACGCGGCGCCGGTGGGACCGTGAACGCCGACACCGGTGTCGGAGCCGGCGCGGGCGTCGGGACCCCGGTGCTCCGGACCACCGACCCGCTCGCGCTGCGCCGGGTCTACGGCGCCTTCCCGACCGGCGTGACCGCGCTGGCGGCGCTGGTCGACGGCGAGCCGGTCGGGATGACCGCGTCGTCCTTCGTCCCGGTGTCGCTCGACCCGCCGCTGGTCTCCGTCTGCGCCGGGCTCGCCTCGACCACCTGGCCGCGGCTGCGGCGGACCGCCCGGCTCGGTGTGAGCGTGCTGAGCGGCGACCAGGAAGGTGTCTGCCGGCAGCTGTCCGCGCGCGGCGTCGAACGCTTCGCCGGGCTCGACTGGTACCGGACCGGGGAGGGCGCGGTCCTGCTGGACGGCGCGTGCGCCTGGTACGACTGCTCGGTCGAGCGCGAGATCACCGCCGGGGACCACCGGATCGTCCTGCTGCGGGTGCACGTCACGGGCGTCGACCCGCAGACCCCGCCCCTGGTCTTCCACGGCAGCCGCTACCGCCGGCTCGCCGGGTCCTGAGGACCGCGGTCAGCGGGCGACCCGCTGACCGCAGTGTCCGGGACGGTGCGCCTGCGGGCGGTCCGGTGGCGGGGCCGCGCCCTCCCGCGCGTACAGGTGGATCAGCCGCGGCACGGCGTAGACCGCCCGGTGCGCGGTGACCTCGTCGACCGGCGAGGTCACCATGCCGGCGCTGATCAGGGCCTCCAGCTCCCGCAGTGCGGCGCTCTCGTCGCAGTGGAGCGCGGCGGCGGCCTCGGCGAGGGTGAACGGGCGGGCCAGCGGGAGCCGCGCGAGGCGCAGCAGCGCCGCCCGGCCCGAGGGCGTCAGCTCGCGCCAGCAGCGCGCGAGGTGCGGGCGGACGGCGACGTCGCCGGCGGCGAGCTCGTCGAGCACCGCGTCCGGGTCGGCCAGCCGGGCGGCGTACTCGCGCAGCGGGAGGTGCCGCAGGACGGCGAGCTTCAGCCCGCCGGCGCGCACCGCGAGGGGCAGCATCCCGGTCGCGTCGACGATCTCCTCCGCGGCCGCGAGGTCGCTGCGCAGGCGGTCCGGGCCGATGATCCGGCCGAGCAGCTCCAGCGCCTCGTCCGGCGAGTAGGGGGGCGGTTCGACCCGGTGCACCGGCGCGAGGCCGGCCAGGTGGACGCGCGAGGTGACCACGGCGGCGCTCACGCCGTCGGCGGGCAGCAGCGCCCGGGCGACCGTCTCGTCCGGGACGTCGTCGAGGATCAGCAGCACCCTGCGGTCGGCCAGCCAGGCGTGCCACCGGGCGACCGTCCGGCAGGGGTCGTCGGCGGGCTGCTCGGCCATGCCGGCCAGCCGTGCGACGTCGCCCAGCACCTCCTGCCAGGACCGGGGCGACCCGTCCTCGGTGCGGGACCGCACCAGCATCCGGCCTTCCGGGAAGTCGGCCTGCAGCAGGTGCGCGATGCGGACGGCGAGCGTGGTCTTCCCGATCCCGGCGGGGCCCACCAGGGCCGCCACCCGGCCGCCGTCGACGAGCAGTTCCCGCAGCTCGCGCACCTGCTCCGCGCGGCCGGTGAAGTCCGCGGTGTCGGGCGGCAGGACGGTCCGGGCGGGTCCGCCGGCCGGACCCGGCCGGCCGCCGCCGCGCCGGGCGGCCAGGATGCGGCGGTACTGCCGCTCCAGGGCCGGGCTCGGCGACAGGCCCAGTTCGCGGGCCAGCAGCTGCCGGTACCGGTCGTAGGCGGCCAGGGCCTCGGCCTGGCGGCCCAGCACGTGCAGGGTGTTCATCCGGGCCGCCTGCAGCCGTTCGCGCAGCGGGTGCCGTTCGATCAGCTCGCCGACGCCCTCCGCGACCGCGGCGATGGCGCCGCCGCGTTCCAGCTCCGTCTCGGCCCAGTCCTCGTAGCCGCCGAGGCAGCGCTCCTCCAGCCGGGCGGCCTCGGCCCGGACCATGGGGGAGCAGCGCAGGCCGGCGAACGGGTCGCCCTGCCAGAGGTCCAGTGCCTGGCGGAACAGGCCCGCCGCCGCGTCGAGTTCGCCGGCGACCGCGGCGGTCCGGCCGGCCTGGGCGAGGTCCTGGAACCGCGAGACGTCGTACTCCGACCGCTCCGTCCGCAGGCAGTAGCCGCCGTAGTCGTGGACGATCCGGGCCCGGTCGCCGTCACCGCCCTCGCCGGCCTCGTCGCCGAGCAGCCGGCGCAGGGCGGACACGTAGACGTGGAGGTTCTTGCGGGCCGTCCGCGGCGGCTCGTCCTGCCAGACGGCCTCCGTCAGCAGCTCCAGCGAGACGGGGCGGTTGGGGCAGCAGAGCAGCATGGCCAGGACCAGCCGCTGTTTGGGCGGTCCGAGCGGCACCGGCCGGCCGGCGACCTCGACCTGGAGGGGGCCGAGGACCGAGAACCGCACTGTGGTCCGCCGCTGCTCGTCCAAGGACTCCTCCAACGGGTGTCGGTCGCGGTGGTCCGGCGTGGCGGGGGCGTCGCCCGGGACCGCTCGCATCGGGCCGGTCCGGCCGGCGCCCTGCCGGGGGGCGGGCCGCCGCCCCCACCGTGATCTTCCCGATCCTCGCGCGGCCGGACAACGGGGGACTCTGCCTATGTTCTGGCCGCGGCCCCCGACCAGTCCGGTCCGCCCGCCCCCATGAACCGGACGGCGCGAGCAGTCGGTCCCGTACCTGCCGCGGGCCGCTCGGGCCGGGCGGGTGCGAACCGGTCACCGCCCCCGGAGGGGCGGTGACCGGTTCCGTCCGCGGTGACCGGCCCGCCGCTCAGATCAGCGTGCGCCAGTAGTACCAGAAGCGGTTGAGGACCAGCAGGGCGATCACCGCGTACCAGAGCACCGGGACCACCCAGTGGTAGCGGGCCGCCTCGCGGACCGCCGGGCGCAGGGCGCGCGGCACCGGGAGGACGCCGGAGCGCAGGTTGTGCAGGGTGGTGTACCAGAACAGCGGGATCATCGCCGCCCAGACCACCATGCAGTACGGGCAGAGCGCGCCGATCCGGTACAGCGCCTGGTACGTCAGCCAGCTCACGAAGCCGATGCCGAAGACCGTCCCGGCCTGCAGCCCCAGCCAGAACCAGCGCCGGTAGGAGGCCCCGGCCAGCAGCCCGGCGCCGATCGTCAGGACGACGGCGAAGCCGGCCAGGCCGAGCAGCGAGTTCGGGAAGCCGAAGGCCTCGGCCTGGTCGCTGCGCATGATCGAGCCGCAGCTGATGATCGGGTTGATGTTGCAGTTGGGGACGTAGGACGGATCCTCCAGCAGCCGGATCTTGTCCAGCGTGAGGACGGCGGAGGCGAACAGCCCGAGCGCTCCGCCGATCACCAGCAGCAGGGCGAACGGCCGGCTCGCGCCGAGGCCGGCGCGGCGGGCGGGTGCGCCGCTCCCGGGTGCGCCGGAACCGGTCGCGGGGGCGGCGGCGGTCACCCGGTCACCTGCTTGACCATGGCGGTGAAGCGCTCCGGGGTGGCGGGGGCGCCGCCCGAGAAGACGTCGAGCTTCCTGCCGTCCAGCCGGACGGTCGGGGTGCCGGTGACGCCGCTCTTGTCGAAGGCCTTGTTGACCTGCTCGGCCCAGGGCACGTACGTGCCGTCCTGGACCGCCTTGACGAAGCCGTCGGTCTTCAGGCCCGGCACCTGGCCGGCCAGGTCGAGCAGGTGGTTGACGTCGGCGAAGGCGTCGTCCCGCTCGTCCGGCTGGTTGGCGTAGAGCACGTCGTGGAACTGCTTGAACTTGTCCACGCCCTCGTTCAGCGCCGCACCGGCGGCGGCCAGCGCGGTCCGCGAGCCCTTGCCGCCGAGGCCCTGGTCGAGGAAGGTCGCCAGGCGGTACTCGATCTTGTACGTGCCGGCGTCGGCGAGCTGCTGCATGGTCGCGCCGGTGGTGGTCTCCAGCTGCTCGCAGTAGGGGCAGCGGAAGTCCTCGTACACCTCCAGGGTGTGCGGGGCGTCGGCCTTGCCGTAGGTGATCACGGTGCCGTCGGCGCCCGCGTTGGCCGGGGTGACCAGCGGCCCCGTGGCCGCGGTGTCGCCGGAGCCGGAGGAGCCGCCGACGGCGAAGGCCACGCCCGCCGCGAGGGCGAGCACGGCGGCGGAGGCGACGCCGACCACGGTGCGGCGGCGGATCCGGGCGGACCGCTCGGTGCGCTCGCGCTCCTCGCGCATCCGCTCGGTGGCGGCCCGGCGGGCGGCGGCCCTGGCGGACGCCTTGGGGCCGGTGGCGCCCTTGGTGTTCTTGGGGTTCTTCGGGTTCTTCGGGGCGGTGCTCATGGTGACGTCGTCCTGGTGCTCGTGGCGTGCGTGCGGGCGCGGCGGGACGACCGGCGGAGGACCACCGGGGGAGACGGGGTCGCTCAGCAGGCCGGCGCGGACACCGGGGGGCCGCGCCGGACGGCGGGCCGGAGCAGGACGGACTCGGCCGGTACCCGGACCCGGCTGGCGCGCGGGAACGGCATCCGGACGACCGGGCGGGCCGGGCGCGGCGCGACGAGCAGCAGCACCCAGCGGCCGGCGGCGGAGAGGAAGCGCCGGGCGAAGTCCCCGAGCATCCGGACCGACCCGGCCAGGCCGGTCAGCGCGGCGTCGGCACGGCGCAGCCAGAAGGCGGCGGCCAGCGCGATCGCCGAGTGCAGCAGCAGGAGCAGCAGCAGGCTGGTCGGTCGGGAGAGGCCGTGACCGACCAGGAACCCGCCGAGCGAGCCACCGCCGCAGAGCAGCGGTTCGAGGCCGCGGGCGGCGCCCGGCGGCAGCGAGGGGCAGGTGGACTGGGCGAGGTCGAACAGGGCGCTCAGGCCGAGCTGCAACGGCAGGAAGACCGCCGCGACGGCCCGGTAGCCGCGCTCGCGGCCGGCCAGCGCGAACGCCACCGCGAAGACGGCGGCCCCGGCCACGGCCAGCGTGCCGAGCGGCAGCGGGCGGCCGGTGACCAGCACCTGGCCGAGCCCGGCGAGCAGCACGAGCAGCGCGGCGAAGACCGCCGCGCGGAGCGTCCTGGAAGCCGGGCCGACCGGGCCGGTGTGGGTCTGCATAGGATCCGAGTCTGCCACAGGTTGAAACCCGGACGACTGTTCCGGGCGCCCCCTGTGAAGATCCTCACCACGGCCCTGAGCTGCACTTATGGGCCGTTTACGTCCTGGGTGCCGGGCGCCGCGACGACCGGTTCGGCGGGCCGGGAGGCAGCCGCCATCCGGGCCTCCACCAGCTCCCGGAACAGCTCCAGGTCGGCCCGGACGGTCCGCTCGATCGCCCCGGCCTGGGCGAAACCGCGCGGCCCGCCGAACGCCTCGTGCACCGCCTCCGGGTCGTACTCCACCCGGACCTGGAGCCGGGTGTGCTCCCGGTCGAGCGCCAGCAGGGCGAAGGCGCCGTGCAGGTCGAGGCCGTCCAGGGTGCGCCAGGCCATCACCCGGCCCCGGCCCCGGTCGGTGATCTCGGTCTCGACGTCGTGCTCGCTGCCGGAGACCTCGACCCCGAGGTGGGCGAGGTTGCGGCCGTGCGGGTGGGCGCTGCGGACGCCGTCGACGAAGCGCGGGTAGTCGTGGACGCGGTGCAGCTGCTCCCAGGCGGCGAGCACCGGGGCGTCGATGTCGATCTGTTCCTCCAGCGTGCTCATGGCGGGGCGGCCTCCCTCGGTGGTGCGCGGTCCACCTCCCAGCCTGCGCCGGGGGTGGCCGGTCGGCAAAGAGAGCCGCCGGGGCCGCGGTGCGCGGTGGTGCTGTGCGGGGTCGCAGCGGGGTCGCAGCGGGGGCGGAGCGCGGGCGGCTGCGCGAGACTGGGCGCATGCCGGAGCTGCCCGAGGTCGAGGCCCTCACCGCCTACCTGTCCGAGCGGCTGACCGGGCGCGTGATCGCCCGGGTCCAGCCGGTGGCGATCAGTGCGCTGAAGACGTACGACCCGCCGGTCACGGCGCTGGAGGGGCGCACGGTGGGGCCGGTCGTCCGGCACGGGAAGTTCCTGGACATCGCCGCCGGGGACCTGCACCTGGTGGTCCACCTGGCCCGCGCGGGCTGGCTGCGCTGGAAGGAGAGCCTGCCCGCGGAGCCGCCGCGGCCGGGCGGGCGGAACCCGCTCGCCCTGCGGGTGCGGCTCGACGGGCCGGACGGGGACGGGTTCGACCTCACCGAGGCGGGCACCAGGAAGGGCCTCGCGGTGTACGTGGTGCGGGACCCCGCGGAGGTCCCGGGGGTGGCCCGGCTCGGCCCGGACCCGCTCGACCCCGGATTCACCCCGGAGCGCTTCGCCGAACTGCTGCACGGCGAGAAGCGCCGGATCAAGGGCGTGCTGCGGGACCAGGGCGTGCTGGCCGGCGTCGGCAACGCCTACTCGGACGAGGTGCTGCACGCGGCCCGGATGTCCCCGTACAAGCTGGCGTCGAGCCTGTCCGAGGAGGAGACGGCGCATCTGTACGAGGCGCTCGGGTCGACGCTGCGCGACGCGGTGGAGCGCTCCCGGGGGCTGGCGGCGGGGGAGCTGAAGGCGGAGAAGAAGCTCGGCCTGCGGGTGCACGGCCGGACCGGGCAGCCGTGCCCGGTCTGCGGGGACACCGTGCGGGAGGTGTCGCTCGCCGACTCGTCGTTCCAGTACTGCCCGACCTGTCAGACCGGGGGCCGGCTGCTGGCGGACCGGCGGCTCTCCCGGCTGCTCAAGTAGCCCGCCGGTCCCGCCCCTGCCCCCGTCCCTGCCCCTGCCCCCGTCCGTGGCCCCGACCCGGCCCCGCGGTCGGTGCGCAGGCCGGCCCCCGGCGTGCGGGGGCCGGGCCCGTCGTGGGCGTTCAGAGCTTGCGGGCGACGCCGCCCCAGTAGTACGCGGCGTACGGGTCGGCCGGCTGCTCGCCGTCCGGGTGCCAGGCCATGACCGGGGAGACGCCCGGCTCGATCAGCTCCCAGCCGTCGAAGAACCGGGAGACCTCCTCCTTGGTGCGCGGGACGAGGGTCATGCCGCCGGCCCGCGCGGCGTCGGCGACCTTGCCGACGGCCACCGGGTCGAAGTCCTGGGTGGGGTGGGTGAGCGCGAGGAAGCTGCCGGCCGGCAGGGCGTCCCGCAGCGCGGCGACCTTGCCCCACGGGTCGTCCTCGTCGGCGATCAGCATCAGGACGGCGATCATCAGCAGGCCGACCGGCTGGGAGAGGTCCAGCGTGGAGGTGAGCGCCGGGTCGGACAGCAGTTCGGCGGGCTTGCCGAGGTCGGCGTGGATGTAGGTGGTGCGGCTGGCCGGGGTGGAGACCATCAGCGCGCGGGCGTGGGCCAGCACGATCGGGTCGTTGTCCACGTACACCACCCGGGTGCCGGGGCTGGCCGCCTCGGCGATCTCGTGGGTGTTCGGCGACGTCGGGATGCCGGTGCCGAGGTCGAGGAACTGGCGGATGCCCTGCTGCTCGGCCAGGTGGCGGACGGCGCGGCCCTGGAAGGCGCGGTTCTCCTTGGCCATCGCCTTGACGCTGGGCACGGCCTGCTCGATGGCCTGACCCATGGCGCGGTCCGGCGGGAAGTTGGTCTTCCCGCCCAGCCAGTAGTCGTAGACGCGGGCGGAGTGCGGGGCGCTGGTGTCGACCCCGTACTTCTCCCACTGGCTGAGCTCGGCGGCGTCGTTGTCGGGCTGGTCGGCGAAGTCCTGACTTGTCGTCATGGCCACGTCCTCTGAAGACAGATCATCACACTGGGAGAGGTCAGACTAGCGGGCCCGGCCCGGCTCCGGTCGGGGGGAGGGGGGATGAGCTGCGGTTTGGTCCGTCAGGGTGGTGATCGAGCTCGTCGGAGTTGCCGCCGGGAGGCGGGGCGGTGAACGGGGGAGACATTCGACATGCTGTCTGATCGTCAGATTACTTCGCGAAGATTGCTGCTGGTCGCGGCCGGGATGTCGCTGCTCGGGATCGCCGGCTGCCGGGGTCCGGCCGAGGGCGGGGGAGGGGGTGCGGCGGAGGGTGCCGAGGCCGCCGGCCCGCCCGGCCCGGGCGCGGTACCCGGCTCCGCCGACCCGTCGCCCCCGGCGGAACCCTCCCCCGCCCCGTCGCCGTCCGCGGCGCCCTCCCCGACCGCCGCCCCGTCGGTGCCCCCGCCGGTGGCGCGGGCGCTGACGGCGGCCGAGACCCGGCCCGTGTACGAGCTGGACGCCGAGCGCCGGGTGGTCGCGCTCACCATCGACGACGGTCCCGACCCCCGCCACACCCCGACCGTCCTGGCGCTGCTGGAGCAGTACGGGATCCGGGCCACCTTCTTCCTGATCGGGGAGAACGCGGTCGAACACCCCGGGCTGGTCCGGGAGATCGCCGCCCGGGGCCACCACATCGCCAATCACACCTGGTCCCACCCCGACCTGCGGAGCCTCTCCGAGTCGAAGGTCCGAGAGGAGCTGGAACGCACCTCGGACCTGCTGCACCGGTCCACCGGGAAGGTGCCGACCTGGTTCCGCGCCCCCGGCGGGGACTGGTCCTCGACGTCGCTCAAGGTGAGCGCCGACCTGGGGATGCGGCCGATGGCCTGGTCGGTGGACCCCCGGGACTGGGCCCGCCCGGGGACGGGCGTGATCACCGACCGGATCCTCAAGGACGTCCGGCCCGGGGCGATCGTGCTCAACCACGACGGTGGCGGGGACCGTTCGCAGACCGTGGCGGCGCTGAAGACGTACCTGCCGGTGCTGATCGACTCGGGGTACCGCTTCACCGCGCCGCCGGGGTGAAACGGGGCGGCGGCGGCGCCGACGACGGCCGTGCGGTGACGGAAGGTAGCGGGAAATGGTGCTAAACCACCCGAAAGGATGGATTAGCAGAATCGTTTCACCGATTTTTGGGCCTCTAGGGTGAACTCGCATCAATTACCCAGGTACCACCCGGTACCGCCCTGAAAGGGCCACCCGCCATGCGTCTCCGCAACGCCGTGCTCGCCGCCACCAGCGCCGTCGCTCTCGTCCTCGCCGTCCCGGTCTCCGCCAACGCCGCCGACGGCGTCTTCCGCTACACCTATCTGGACGGCGGGTCCGGGCAGCGTGGCGAGCTCGTCGATCCGGCGAGCGAGACGTGCATCGACCTCCCGGGGGCCACCGAGGCCGACCCGGCCTTCGCTCCCGTCAACCGGACCGGCGGGACCTCCGTCGTCTTCCTGGAATTCGGGTGCGGGGGCGACGTCTACTACACGCTGAAGCCGGGTGGCTCGGCCGGGCGGCGCCTCCACGTCCGCTCGGTGCTGTTCTCGTAGCGGAGCCGTCCGGGCCGCCGCGCCTCCGCACGGCGAATTCGTACGAAGCGCGGGACAAGCGGGGAATTGGTTGAGACCATTCCGGTGAACCGGCCGTGAACGCGGGCCGGTCGACTGCGCGACGACACCGGGAGCGACCGTGCCGATTCGAACAGCCGGGCTCTCCGCCCGGGCCCGCGGAGTGTTCGTCCTCGCAGCCGTGCTGCTCCTCGCGGCCGTCGGCTTCGGCGTGCAGCGGGCGGCCGGCGGCGGGGACGCCGGGCCCGGCGGAGGCGCCGCCCCGGCCGCCGCCCCGGCGGGGCCGCGCACCGCCGACCGGATCGTCCCGGCGCCGCTCTCCGCCACCACCGGCTCCGGGCCCGGCTACCGGCTCACCGCCCGCACCGCCGTCCGGACCGCCACCGGTCCGGACGCCCCGGCGCAGCAGGCGCAGGAGGTGCGGCGGATCGCCGGGCAGCTCGCCGAGGCGCTGCGCCGCCCGACCGGCCTGCCGGTCGAGGTGGTGGCCGACGGCGACGCGGCGGCCGACGGCATCGGCCTGCTGCTCGACCCCGCCCTCCCCGCCGAGACCGGCGCCGAGGGCTACCGGCTGACCTCCGACGCCACCGGCGTCCGGATCTCCGCCCGCACCCCCGAGGGCCTCTACCGGGGCACCCAGACACTGCGGCAGCTGCTCCCGCCGCAGATCGAGGGCCCGGCGAAGGCGGCTGACGGCACCGAGTGGACGGTCGCGCCGGTCACCGTCGAGGACCGCCCCCGCTACGCCTACCGGGGCGCGATGCTCGACGTGGCGCGGCACTTCTTCACCCCCGCCGAGGTCAAGGGGTTCATCGACCGGCTGGCCCTGTACAAGGTCAACCACCTGCACCTGCACCTGACCGACGACCAGGGCTGGCGGATCGAGATCCCGTCCCGGCCCGAACTCACCCGGGTCGGTGCGGTGAGCGAGGTGGACGGCACCCCCGGCGGCTTCTACACGGCGGCCGACTACCAGGAGATCGTCCGGTACGCGCAGGAGCGCTACCTGACCGTCGTCCCCGAGATCGACCTGCCCGGCCACAGCAACGCCGTCCTCGCCTCCTACCCGGAGCTCGACTGCACCCGCAGCGCCCGGCCCTGGCCGTACACCGGGATCGAGGTCGGCTTCTCGACGCTCTGCCCGACCGGCGACGCCGTCTTCGCGTTCACCCGGGAGGTGATCGCCGAGGTGGCCCGGCTCACCCCCGGCCCGTACCTGCACATCGGCGGCGACGAGGTGAAGACGATCTCCTCGGAGGAGTACGCGGGGTTCGTGCAGCAGGTGAACGCCCAGGTGCTGGCCGCGGGCAAGACGCCGGTGGGCTGGAACCAGGCCGCGCCGGCCGGGGTCGGGGTGCTGCAGTACTGGGACGGCCGCGGCGGGCGCGACGTCGAGCTCGGGCAGGCCGCCGAGCGGGGCGCCAAGGTGATCATGTCGCCGTCCGGCCGCAGCTACCTGGACATGAAGTACGAGAAGTCCTACCCGCTCGGGCTGGTCTGGGCCGGCACGATCGACGCCCGGCACGCCTACACCTGGGATCCGGACAACGTGCTCAAGCTGCCGGCCGGGTCGGTGATCGGGATCGAGGCACCGCTCTGGACCGAGACCCTGGACACCCCCTACGAACTGGACCTGATGCTGCTGCCCCGGCTGCCCGCGCTGGCCGAGCTGGGCTGGTCGCCGAAGGCCGCCCTCGACTGGGACGGGTTCAAGCGGCGCCTCGCCGAGGAGGGCGCGCGCTGGGACGCCGCCGGGTACGCCTACGAGCGGCGGCCGGAGGTGCCCTGGCCCGCACGGTAGCCCGGGGCGGCGTAGCGTGACGAGGGGAGGGTTCGCGCACGTCCCGAGTTGTGCAGGAGGAACGATGTCCGCACGGGAGCCGGACCCGGCGAGGCAGGAGCGGTTCGCGGGTCGCGTGGTGCAGGTGCTGAACGACGCCTGCCTGGGGATCATGGCCAGCGTCGGCCACCAGACCGGGCTCTTCGACACGATGGCCGGCCTCGCCCCGTCGACCAGCGGGGAGATCGCCGCCGCAGCCGGGCTGGACGAGCGCTACGTCCGGGAGTGGCTCGGCGGCATGGCCGTCGGCGGCTTCGTGGAGTACGAGCCCGGGCCCGAGCCCGGCCCCGAGCACGGTCGCTACCGGCTGCCGCCGGAGCACGCCGCCTCGCTGACCCGGGCGGCCGGGCCGGACAACGCGGCGGGCATGATGCAGTACCTCGCGCTGATGGGCGAGGTGGAGCAGCGGGTCGTCACGGCGTTCCGCGAGGGCGGGGGCCTGCCCTACTCGGCGTACCCGCGGTTCCAGGCCCTCCAGGGCGAGGAGACCGCCGCGGTCTACGACCGGTTGCTGGTGGACGGGGTCGTGCCCCTGGTGCCCGGCCTGACCGAGCGGCTGCGGGCCGGCATCGACGCGGTCGACATCGGCACCGGACAGGGCCACGCCGTCAACGTCCTGGCGAAGGCCTTCCCGGCGAGCCGGTTCACCGGCGTGGACATCTCCGAGAAGGGCATCGGGGCGGCCGAGGCCGAGGCCGCCGCGCAGGGCCTGGACAACGCCCGCTTCGTGCTCGCCGACTCCGCCCGGCTCACCGGCGCGTACGACCTGGTCACCGCGTTCGACGTGATCCACGACCTGGCCCGGCCGGCCCCCACCCTGAGCGCCGTCGCGGGAGCGCTGCGGCCCGACGGCGTCTTCCTGATGGGCGACATCGCGGCGAGCAGCCGGCTGGAGGAGAACCTCGACCACCCGCTGGGCCCCGCGCTGTACGCCTTCTCGGTCTTCTACTGCATGACGGTCTCGCTCGGCGAGGGCGGCGCCGGGCTGGGCACGGTCTGGGGCGAGCAGACCGCCCGGCGGATGCTGGCGGAGGCCGGGTTCGGCACGGTGGACACCCGGCGGGTCGAGGGCGACGTGCTCAACCTCTACTACGTGGCGCGCCCGGCCGGCACCCCGGCGTAGCGGCGGGTGCGGGGCCGGCGGGTGGCCGGGGCGCGGGCGCGGACGTAGGTTCGAAGGGTCCGTCCGAGTGAAGGAGGGCGTCGATGACCGGCAACGGCTACGCACACCCCGAGACGCTGGTCGACACGGAGTGGCTGGCGCGTCACCTGGACGACGGCACGCTCCGCGTCGTCGAGGTGGACGAGAGCACCGGGGCGTACGAGCAGGGCCACATCCCCGGCGCGGTCGGCTGGAACTGGGCCACCGACCTGCACAGTCCGGTCGGCCGCGACTACATCGACCGCACCGGCCTCCAGCACCTGCTGCGCGCCGCCGGGGTCGAGGACGACACGACCGTGGTGCTCTACGGCGGCCGGAACAACTGGTTCGCCGCGTACGCCTACTGGCTGATGCGGCTGCGCGGCTTCGGGCCGGTGCGGCTGCTGGACGGCGGGCGCAAGAAGTGGGAGCTGGAGGCGCGCCCGCTCACCCGGGAGGTCATGGACTACCAGCACAGCGGGTACCGGATGACCGAACCCGAGCACCCCGAGGTCCGGGCGCTGCGGGACGAGGTGCTCGCCAAGGCCGAGGTGTTCGCCAAGCCCGGTACGGACGCGGTGCTGGTGGACGTCCGCTCGCCCGCCGAGTACCGCGGCGAGGCGCTGGCGCCGCCGCACCTGCCGCAGGAACAGGCGCAGGTGCCCGGGCACATCCCCGGTGCGGTGAACATCCCGTGGTCGCAGGCGGCCAACGAGGACGGCACCTTCCGGTCGGCGGAGGAACTGCGCGCGCTCTACGGCGTGCAGGGCGTCGAGTCCGAGCGCGAGGTGATCGCCTACTGCCGGATCGGCGAGCGCTCGGCCCACACCTGGTTCGCGCTGACCGAGCTGCTGGGGTACCCGCACGTCAAGAACTACGACGGGTCGTGGACGGAGTACGGCTCGCTGGTACGGGCGCCGGTGGCGCTGGGGGCGTGAGGGTCCGGGCGCGGCGGAGGCCGCACCCGGCCGGACGTGGCACGGGCGCGGCACGGTGATGTCGGCCTGTTTCTTCTCATGAACATTTCATCTCCAAGGCGTGAGACGAGGTCCGCCGGGACAAGGATCGTTGCGACCCGTTGTCCCAGCGATCCTGTGGAGGACCCCTGTGCGCAAGAGGCTGATCGTCTCTGCCGCTGCCGGCGCGCTCGCCCTGCTCCTGTCCGTCCCCGCCTCCGCCGCCCAGGCCGGCCAAGGCGCGGCCGGCATCGGAGACTCCTACTACCCGAACGCCGGCAACGGCGGCTACGACGTCTCGCACTACGACATCCGCCTCAAGTACCAGCCCGTCACCGACGAGCTGGAGGGCACCGCCACCCTCCTCGCCACCGCCACCCAGGACCTCACCCGGTTCAACCTGGACTTCGTGCTCAAGGTGAACGAGGTGCTGGTCAACGGGCGCCCCGCCAGGTTCGCCGCCACCGGTGACCAGGAGCTGGAGATCACCCCCGCCCGGACGATCGCCAGGGGCAGCCGGATCACCGTGGTGGTCCGGTACGCCGACAAGCCCGGCGAGGTCGAGCGCGGCGGCTACTCCGCCTGGATCCGCACCCCCGACGGCGGCGTCGTCGCCAACGAGCCCGAGGGTTCGGCCTGGTGGTACCCGAGCAACGACCACCCCACCGACAAGGCCAGCTTCGACGTCTCCGTCCTGGTCCCCGACGGCACCCAGGCGATCAGCAACGGCACGCTGACCCAGAGCTCGCGGGCCGGCTGGACCCGCTACAACTGGCGGCAGCCCAAGCCGCAGGCCACCTACCTGGCCACGCTGGCGATCGGCAGGTTCGACCTCTACACCGACACCACGGCGGGCGGACTCCCCGTCACCACCGCCTACAGCAAGGACCTCGGCGAGAACGACGGCGCCGCGCGGGCCAGCGTCGAGCGGACCGGCGAGATCGCCGACTGGCTGAGCGGGTACTTCGGCCCCTACCCCTTCGGCTCGCTCGGCGGCTACGTGCCCAACGTGCGCACCGGGTACGCGCTGGAGACCCAGACCCAGATCTTCTACAGCCCCGCCCAGTTCGCGCGCGGCGCCAACACCGGCGTGGTGGTCCACGAGCTGGCGCACCAGTGGTACGGCGACAGCGTCTCCGTCCAGCGCTGGAGCGACATCTGGCTCAACGAGGGCTTCGCCCGGTACTCGCAGTGGCTCTGGTCCGAGCACGAGAACGAGGGCACCGCCCAGGAGTTGGCCGACTACGTCTACGCCTTCTACCCGGCCGACAACGCCTTCTGGACCGTCAAGCCGGGGGACCCGGGCGCGGACCACCAGTTCGCCGCCGCCGTCTACGACCGGGGGGCGCTGGCCGTCCAGGCGCTGCGCAACACCGTCGGGGACGACAAGTTCTTCCGGATCCTGAAGGGCTGGCCGACCGAGCGCAAGTACGGCAACGCCACCGTCCAGCAGTTCCAGGCGTACGCGGAGCGGATCTCCGGCAAGCCGCTCGGGGGGCTGTTCAACACCTGGCTGTTCACCGTCGGGAAGCCGGCGGTCGGCTCGTCGGGCGTCGCGGCGGGCGTCGCGTCGCCGGCTCCGTCGTTCGGTGCCCCGTCGGCGACCGCCCCGTCGGCGGCCGCACCGGCGTCCGGCGCGGCGGACGTGCCGCCGGAGCCGAAGTCGTGGAAGAAGATCCAGGAGACCAACGCGGTCCACGACCACCGGGGCTGACGCCCGGGCGGGACCTCCGGCCCGGCCGCCCGCGCAGTTGCGCGGCCGGCCGGGCCGTCCGGTTCGGCGGGTCAGCCCGCCGGGACGGCGACGGCCTCGGCCGCCCCGGCCAGGGCCTCGGCCTCGCCGACGACCAGGTTCTCGATGCCGAGGAGGAAGCGGGCCATGGCGGGGCGGGGGAGGACGGCCGGATCGGCGGTCATGGCGAGCTGGAGGGCGTCGCCGGTCTGCAGGGCGTCCAGCGCGTAGCTGAGGCCGGGCCGCGGGTCGAACTCGGTCGGCCAGGTCAGGGTGGTCCGTTCGCGAGCCCGGTCGAGCGGCTCGGAGGACGGCACGGGGGCGGTCGCCAGGGTGGCCGGCAGGAGGTCGCGGGTGTCGTTGAAGATGCACGACCGGTCGGCCAGCGGGACGCCCTCCGCCGTCAGGCGGTCGATCTCGCCGTCCAGCAGGCGCCGCTCGTAGTAGGCGTGGCGGTACGTGGCGATCGCGGCGGCCTGGGTGCGCCGGACCGTCTCGCCGAAGTCGCCCGCGGCGTTCGGCAGATGGAACACGCCGTCGCTCGCGATCACGCTCACCGCGTCGGTCAGGCCCGGCAGGAAGCGGTTGCTGACGATGACCTGGATCACGACGTCCGGTGATCCCGAGAGCTCGGCGGTCATCGTGCAGGCCGCCGCCAGCAGCACGGAGGAGGAACTCGCCCGGTGGGCGGTGGCGACCAGGTCGACCGCGCGGAGCAGGGCCGGCGAGTCGAGCAGTGCGTTCGGGAACGGCGCGGACTCCGCGGTGGTGGGCGGGAAGAGGCGGGGCGGGCCGAGCCGCAGCTTGCGCAGGACGTGCGCGCGGGCGTTGGCGTCGCGGCGTCTTCCCCGCTCCGACCGCTGGAACTCCGCCTCCTCCAGCGGCTGCTGGGGCGACCGCTCGGCCCGGACGGACTCGGGGGTGGCGCCCAGGGCCAGCTCGGTGAGGTCCTGGATCACCCGGCCCATTCCGCTGCCGTCCACCGCGGTGTGGGAGAGGACCAGGGTGATGTGCCGGACCAGCCCGTCGGCGATCACCAGACCGACCCGGAGCGGCCAGTCGGTGGCACTGTCGAACGGGTCGGCGGCCAGCCGGCGGTGGAGTGCGCTGCCGGCGGTGGCGAGTTCGGTGGGGTCGTCGTCGCAGTGCCGGGTGTGCACGGTCAGCAGGCCGTCCGGGTCGACGGTCTGGCGCAGCCCGGTCCCGCTCTCGTCCGGGTGCAGACGGGTGTGCAGGGAGTCGTGCAGGTGGAGCAGGTCGCGCAGGGCGTCCAGGGTGGTCTGCACGGGGATGCCGGGGTCCACGGGTGAGGCCGTGGTGATGTTGTAGCGCGGACGGTCGGCGGGGGTCAGGCGGTTGACGACGTCCCAGATGGCCTGCTGGCCCCAGGTGGCCGGGCCGCTGCCGGATCTTCCGTTCGAGAAGCTGATGTCCAAGGTTCGACTCGTAGTCACCGTGGGGGTTCTCCGATGTGTGGTCCGAGGATCAGTGGTGCTGCGGAGGGTGCGGTGGGAGCCGTAGGGAGAGTCTGGCGCACCACCGGGAGATCGTCGAGAGTCCACCGGTGGGGTGGGGGTGGTTCAGGGGGGTGGCCGGTGCGGGCGAGCGGCGGAACCCGGGGCCGGGAGGGTGGCGTGGCCGCCGCATGCGGAACCGCGAGATCCAGCCATGTGAAGGTCGGATCAGGTAATCATCTTCGGACGCAAGGCGAACAGCCGGTGAATCTCCGGAACCCATGGAAACATCTGACATGTGAAGCGTGAAATTGCACTGCTTCGCACCTCGGCCCACCCTGTGCCCTTGTGAAGGAGAGATCTCCGATGAAACGATTCACCGCGATCCTTGCCGGTGCCGCCGCCCTGTCCGCGCTCGGCGCCGTGAGCGCCACCGAGGCCACCGCGCAGGCCTCCACCGCCACGACGGCGACCAAGACCTGTGTCTACGGTTTCGAAGGCATCCTGCGGACCCAGCTCTGTGCCACCGTCGACGGGGACCAGGTCTGGCTGTCCGGCTACGCCACCCCGGTCGCCATCAGCTGGACCCCGCAGACGGTCTCGTTCGACCTCACGGCCGGGATCGTCGGCGGCGCCTCGCTGGGGACCGACACCCCGAACGTCGTCATCCCCGTCGGCGGCCGGCCGGTCGGCTACGTGGCCGGGACCGCCCCCTGCGGATCGACCGTCACCGGGACGTTCTCCGTCACCAAGTGGGGCTGGCCGCCGTCGACCGCCACCGTCTCGGTGCCCGTCCCCTGCTGATCCCCGCCGGGTCCACGGACGCGCCGGTCGGCCGGCCCTCACGGGGCGGGCGGCCTGCGGGCGCGTGGACCCGGCCTCCGGAACGGTCGCCGGCCGAGCCGGGCCCGTGACGGCCCGCGCGCCGGTCAGGACCGTTCGGCGGTGACGACGTGGTAGTCGAGCAGGCCGTCCCGCCACGTCGTCAGGAAGTTGCGGGTCCAGTGGCCGGACGGGACCGTCCCCTCCAGGTAGCGGTCCAGCCCCGGCCAGACGTCCTCGCCGATGGATCCGGTGGCGATGCGGGTGAACCCGGCGTCGGCGAGGTCGGCCGTGAAGGCGTCGAGCGGGTGGGCGACGTCCAGGCCGTCGGCGAAGCTCCCGAGCAGGATGCTCAGCCGCTCGGCCGCCTCCGGACCCTCGGCGCTGAAGAACGTGGTGACCACCAGCCGGCCGCCGGGCCGCAGGACCCGGGCCGTCTCCCGCGCGAAGCCGGTCAGCTCGCGGAAGTGCTGCGCCGCCTCGACCGAGTACACGCCGTCCAGGGAGCCGTCCGCGAAGGGGAGCTCGTCCGCCGAACCGAGGGTGTAGCCGAGCCGGTCAGGGAACGTCGCCAGGGCGCGGGCGTTGACGGCGCGGGCGCGTTCGACCTGGTCGGGGTGGATGTCGACGCCCGTCACCCGGGCGAAGCGGAACTCCCGCAGCGCGAGCGCGGCGCCGAGCCCGCGCCCGCAGCCGACCTCGGCCAGCCGCAGGGACTCGGCCGGCGCGGGGAAGGCGCGCAGCACCCGGCGGTACAGGTTCTCCTGACTGAGGACGCGGTCCTCCGGCGTGGGCGCGGTGGTGTCGATGCCGCGCCAGTCCCCGAAGTTGATGAAACCGCCCGCGAAGCTCGCGGCTCGGGAAAGGTCGTCAGGGCCGTAGGTCTGGCGTACGGACGCGGGGATGCGGTCGTTGCTCATGGGGGCTCGGTCTCCGTGTGAGGGCTGAGTGGTGTCGTGGAGGTGCGTGGGTCCGCGCCCGCTCGCGGGCGCGCGCCGCAGTACGTACCCAAACGTGCCGGTGACGGAACTACCCGAAGGGGGTGGTTTCGCGGATAACAAGCAGGTCAATCGGGTTGTGAGTGATACGTGAGGATGAGCATGCTTAACGGCATGACTTCGGCTACGTCACCTCTCCGCCAGACCGCCGCGCCCGTCGCGGACACCGCCGACTACGAGCACGACTGGGCGCTCGTCGACGTCGAGACCTCCGGGCTGAGGCCCGGGCAGCACCGGGTGCTGTCGGTCGCGGTGGTGACGGTCGACGCCCAGGGCCGGCAGACCGGGGAGTTCTCGACGCTGCTCGACCCCGGGGTGGACCCGGGACCGGTCGACATCCACGGTCTGACGGCCGAGCGGCTGCGCGGGGCGCCGACCTTCGAACGGGTCGCCGGCCGGATCGCGGAGCTGTTGGAGGGACGGGTCATGGTCGCGCACAACGCCCAGTTCGACTACGACTTCCTCAGCCACGAGTTCGCGCTGGCCCGGTCCTGGCTGCCGGTCTCCCGGCGGCTCTGCACGCTCGCGCTGAACCGCCGGATCGAGACCCCCACGGACGACCTGAGGCTCGGCACGCTCGCCGCGCACTACGGCGTCGTCCAGCGGCGGGCCCACGACGCCCTGGACGACACCCGGGTGCTGGCGGGGATCCTGCGGGGGTCGCTGGTGGAGGCGGCCCGGCTGGGGGTCCCGCTGCCGCTGGTCGCCTGCCCGCCCCGGCGCACCTCGGAGTTCCGCCCGCGGATACCGAAGACGCCGTGCGGCTACCGCAACCCGGGACGCTGGGCGGCGGGCGGGCCGCTGGTGCAGGGCATGAAGGTCGCCGTCACCGGCGAGACCGTGACGGCGCGGGAGGAACTGGTGGCACGGGCGGTGGCCGCCGGACTCAACGTCATGACCTCGGTGAGCCGCCACACCAGCGTGCTGGTCGCCAACGCGGGGCCGGACGGCGCGGCTTCGGCGAAGGCCCGGCGCGCTGCGGCGGAGGGCGTGCCGCTGGTCGACGAGGCGGCGTTCCTGGCACTGCTGGCGGAGGTGCGGCCGGGGCAGTCGCACGACGCGGCCGACGGCGGCGGACCGGCGGCGCCGGTCGTGCCGGGGCCCACGGCGGCGGAGTCGCCGGTGCGGGAGTCGCCGGTCGCGGCCGGGGCGGCCGGCGCGGTGACGGACCCCGCGGCGCAGCCCGCCCCGGACGCCGCCCCGGACACGACCCCGGACGCCGTCCCGGACACGACCCCGGTCGTCGCCCAGGTCCCGCCGGCGACGGCGGCCGGGCCCGGCGGGCGGGCGCCGGGGCGGCGCGGCGGGGCGCGGGAGCGGCGGGCGTTGACCGGGCGGCGGATCCTGGTGCTGGGCGGCCGGCACCAGGAGTCGGCCGAGGCCCGGACGGCGCTGGTCGACCTGGGCGCCGCGGCCGCGGTGAACCTCTCGGCCAACGTCACCGACGTCCTGGCGCTCACCGGCGCCCACGCCGACCGGCGGATGCGGCGGATCGAGTGGCTGGGGCTGCCGGTCCGCGAACCGGACTGGATCGAGGAGGTCCGGAGTGCGCCGCCGGCGGGCCTCCCGGCGGGCGGGTCGCCGGACGGCGCCGCGCCGGACGAGGACGGCGAGGTGGTGCTGCCGCGCGGCGGCGTGATCGACCTGCCGCTCGCCGCGGACGGCACGCGCTGGACCGTCCACGCGTCCTGGGCCCAGCAGAGCACCTGCGAGGTCGACGTGGTCGCCTTCGCCCTCGACGAGGAGGAGCAGGTCGCCTCCGACGAGGACTTCGTCTTCTACGGGGCGCCGGAGAGCCCGGACGGGACGGTCCGGCTCGCGTTCGACGGCCCGCAGGAGCAGGGCGTGACCGTCGACGTGGGCCCGCTCGCGTCCTCGGTGCGCCGGATCGTCATCGCGGCGGCGATCGACGGCGCGGCCACCTTCGGCGACGTCGGGGCGGTCGAGATCGCGCTCGCGGGCGGGACGCGGGCCCGCCCGATCGTGCGGGCCACCCTGGAC
>NZ_JBHXDN010000042.1:0-29194 GCF_042726075.1 Kitasatospora sp. NPDC127035
GGCCCGGTGCGGCGGGCCGGCCCGGCGGTCCCGGAGGGCCGGGGACGGGCGGGCCGGGCGGGCCGGGCGGGCCGGGCGGGCCGGGCGGGCCGGGTGCGGCGGCACCGGCCGGTCCCCCCGTCCCGCCGCTCGCCGAGGTGCTCGGCCGGGTGTACGTCGACACGGCGACCCCGAGCCTGCGCGCCATCGCCGCCGCGGTCGACGCCTTCGGGGTCGGCAACGTCATGTTCGGCACCGACTCCCCGCCGATGAGCGCACCGCTGGACGCCTCGCTCGCCCGGCTCGACGGGCTCGGCCTGGACGCCACCGCGGTCGCCCGGATCCGGCACGGCAACGCCGCCGAGCTGTTCGGCCTGGCGCCCGCCGCGCCGGACCGCACCTGAACCCGGCACATCCCGAGCGGACCCGGGTAGCACCGGGCCCGGACTCACCCCGACCCGCCGGCGCCGCCCGCGCCCCGGCACCGCGGCGGTCCCGGCTCCACGCCGGATCCGGGACCGCGCCGGGACCGCGCCGGGACCGCGTTCCGCGGTTCCGCGCCGGCACGACCCACCGGGAACCACGCACCGGGAACCACCCACCACGGGGGCCAGGGGCCACGCGCCTGGAACCACCACCGACAAGCGACAGGGAGGTGCCGTCATGACGGCAGCCGCACCGACCGACCCGCCGGGCCCGCCCGCCGGACGCCCGGGCGGCGGACCGCCCCCGGGCTTCGCCGGCCCACCCGGCGGACGCCCGGGCGGGCCGCCGCCGGGGGTCTTCGGCCCGCCCGGCGCGGGAGCGCCCCAGCCCGCACCCGAACGGGTCCCCGCCGACCGGCAGTTCGCCGGCAGCCGGGTCCTGGTGGTCGGCGGCTACGGCAGCATCGGCGCCGCCGTCGCCGAGGACCTCGCCGCCCAGGGCGCCCGGGTGGCCGTCGCCGGCCGCTCGCTGAAGAAGGCCGAGGAGACCGCCGACCGGCTCGCCCCGCTGGCCGCCCGGGGCGGGGAGGTCGTCGCCCACGCCGTCGACGTCGCCGACCGTGCCGACGTGGACCGGCTGGTGGACACCCTGGTCGCCGGCTGGGGCGGCATCGACGTCCTGGTCAACTGCGCCAGCGCGCTGGTGACGGTCGGCGCCGAGACCATCTCGGAGGAGGACTGGCGCACCATCGTCGACACCAACCTGCTGGGCGCCTTCTGGCTCTCCCAGTCGGTCGGGCGGGCGATGATCGCGGGCGACGGCGGCCGGATCGTCCATCTCTCCTCCGTACGCGGCAAGTTCGGCGCACGGCGCGGCTTCAGCGCGTACGGCGCGAGCAAGGCGGGCCTGGACCTGCTGGTCAAGCAGCTGGCCGCCGAATGGGGCCGGCACCGGATCGCGGTGAACGCGGTCGCTCCCGGCTTCGTGCGCACCGACTTCGTCCAGGAGAACGCCCAGAACCCGGAGTTCATGAGGATGGTGATCGGCCGGATCCCGCTGGGCCGCACCGCCGAGCTGCACGAGGTCGCGGACGCCGTGACCTTCCTCGCCTCACCGCGGGCCGGATTCATCTCCGGCCAGGTGCTGTACGTGGACGGCGGCGTCACCGCCAGCCAGTGACAGCGCCACCTCCCCACCCCGACGGGGCCGGACCCGGCCCCGAACCGTCAGGAGACGACATGAGCACGTGGCACGCGCTGTACTACCCGCTGCTCCCGGGCAGCGAGGACACCGTCAAGGAGCTGTTCCGCAAGAGCGGCCGCCCGGAGTTCGACGTCCGCACCCCGGACGGCACGGTCGTCGGGAAGCTCCTCGGCACCCAGGCCTTCGTCGGCAAGGAGCTGGCCGTCCGGGTCATCGAGATCGAGGGCCCGCTCCCGCTGGTGGCCGCGCACATGAGCCAGCAGCCGGCCGTCCGCGAGTTCGAGCGGGAGCTGGAGAACCACCTGGCCGTCCCCCGCGACATGACCAGCCGGGAGGGCGCCCAGGCCTTCTTCCGGCTGGCCTCGATGGAGAACGTGCTCTCCCGCCGCCACGACCAGCCCCTCCAGGGGGAGTGACATGAAGATCGGAATCGGACTGCCGACCTCGCTGGAAGGTACCGCGGGCGAGGACGTGGTCGGCTGGGCGGTGCAGGCCGAGGCCGCCGGGTTCTCCACGCTCGGCACCATCGACCGCCTGTTGCACACCAGTTGGGAGCCGCTCACCACGCTGGCCGCGGCCGCCGCGGTCACCGAGCGGATCGGTCTGGCGACCAGCATCCTGATCTCGCCGCTGCGCTCCAACACCGCGCTGCTGGCCAAGCAGGCCGCCACCGTGGACCGGCTCTCCGGCGGGCGGCTCACCCTCGGGCTGGCCGTCGGCTCGCGACCGGACGACTTCGAGGCCGGCCGGATCGAGAAGACCGGCCGGGGCGCCCGGACCGGCACCCAGGTGGCCGAGCTGCGCCGGCACTGGGCCGACGCGCAGGCCGGCCGGGAGCCGGCCGTCGGACCGGCGCCGGTCCGGCAGAACGGGCCGGAGCTGATCCTCGGCGGCCACTCGCCGGCCGCACTGCGCCGGGCTGCCCGGCTGGGTGACGGCTGGATCGGCGGCGGCACCGGCCCGATGATGTTCGCCCAGGGCGCGCAGTCGCTGCGCGAGCTGTGGACGGAGGAGGGCCGCGAGGGCGCGCCCCGGCTGGTGGCGCTGGCGTACTTCGCGCTGGGCGGGGACGCGACCAAGCACACCGAGGGCTACCTGCGGTCCTACTACCGGGACGCCGGTCCGTTCGTCGAGCACATCCTGCGCGGCGCCGCCGACTCGGCGGGCAAGTTGCGCGGGATCGTCGGCAAGTACGCCGAGGCGGGCTGCGACGAGCTGCTGTTGATGCCGTGCTCCCGGGACCTCGACCAGGTCACGGCCGCGGCCGAGGTGCTGGGGCTCCAGGGCTGACCACGGCACGGCGGGGAGGGGCGGGCGGCCAGTGGCCACCCGCCCCTCCCCCGTTCCCCGCCCGGGTCCGGCGACGGGGGGCGTCCGGCAGGTCCGGCGGTCCGGCGCCGGGGCGGGGCGGGCCAGGCCGCCGGCGCCGCGGCGCCGGAACGCGGAAGGTCCGCCGCCCGGCACTGCTCGCCGGGCGACGGACCGGTCCGGACGGGCCCGCAGGGGCCGGGCCGGTGCTTACACGGGCGCCGGGGCCAGCGTCCGCCACAGCTGCCGGACGAAGGCCTCCGCCTCGCGCAGCGCCTCCTGGCCGGCCGACGGCGCGGCGAACACGCCCCCGTACGCGGCCAGGTAGCAGGCGCCGAGCAGGAGCTGGGACGCGGCCATCGGGTCGGCGTCCCGGCTGACCACGTCGACCCGCTGGGCCCGGCGCAGGTAGTCGGCCAGCAGCTCGGAGGCCCGGTGCGGGCCGGCGTTGTTGGCCCGCATCCACTCCCGGTGCCGGTCGAGCAGCTTGGGCTCGGCGAAGACCGAGAGCAGCATCGGCATCGACTCCCGGTAGAAGGCGAGCGCTTCCTCGGCCACCTGCTGGAGGGTCGCGCGGACCTCCCCCTCGGTGCCGATCTCCTCCGGCAGGGCGCGCAGCACGGGCAGCAGCCCGGGCAGCCGCTCGGCCAGGACGGCCAGGAAGACGTCCTCCTTGCTGCGGAAGTGCCGGTAGATGGTGCCCTCGGAGCAGCCCGCCACCTCCGCGATCTCCTTGGTGGTGCAGCGGGCCAGGCCGAGGTCCCGGATCACCCGCTCGGCGGCGTCGACGATCTGCTCGCGCATACTCATGAAGGCTCCGAAGGGACGGGTGCGGCCGGGGTCGTCCCGGTCCGCGACTGCGGAGTGGTTACCGAAGGATAGCGTGTAGGTGAGCGCCCGCTCACCCGTTCGGGCCGGTCCGTGGCCGGCTCCGGTACGCACGGCGCCGGCCCTGCCGCCCGGTTGGACGGCAGGGCCGGCGCGGCACTGTCCAGACGCGGCACCGCTCAGCGGGGCGGTCCGGCGGGGCCGCCCAGCCCGGGCGGCGGCCCGACCAGCTGCACGCCGAGCGGCTCCAGCGCGCCCAGCAGTCGGGCGAAGTCCGGCGGGCCCTGGAGCGGCGGGGGGAGTTCCAGGCTGGTCGCCGGCTCGCCGGTCTGGAAGAACCACTCCTCGAAGCCGGCCGGGGTCCCGAGCACCAGGAACCGGGTGCCCTCGGTCTCCACCCGGTACTGGTGGGCGATGCCGCGCGGCGCGAACACGGTGGCACCCGGGCCGACCTTGTGCTCGTCGTCGCCGATCCGCAGCACCATCTCGCCCTCCTGGACGATGAAGAACTCGTCCTCGCGGGTGTGCAGGTGGACGGGCGAGGCGTAGCCCGCCGGCGAGAGCTGCTCGGCGAGCCAGAACTGGCCGTTGGTCTCGGCGCCGGTCGCCTTGAACTTGAGCAGGGCGCCCACGTGCCAGATGGCGCGACCCTCGTCGGGCTGCTTCACGAACGGTTGGGACGTCACTCGGTTCCTCCTCGGTCGGCGGTCCCGCGCGCGGGACCGCTCGGAAACGGTGCGGAAACTGATGGAGCGCCTGATCGGACGGAGCGTCAGGCCGCGGTGCGGACGGCGCTGGTGGCCAGCACGGCGGCCACCACCTCGTCCGGTCCGGGCGCGAAGGCGTCCTCCAGCTCGGGGCTGAAGGGCACCGGCGCGTGCGGCCCGGTGACCATCCTGACCGGTCCGCGCAGCGCCGCGAAACGGTCCTGCGCGACCTGGGCGGCGATGTCGGTGGCCAGGCTGCACCGCGGGTGCGCCTCGTCGACCACGACCAGGCGGCCGGTCTTCTCGACGCTGGCGTAGATGGTCGAGGTGTCCAGCGGCGAGAGCGTCCGGGGGTCGATCACCTCGACGTCCACGCCCTCGGCGGCCAGCCGCTCGGCGGCGGTGAGCGCGACCGAGACCATCCGGCCGATCGCGACCACGGTGGCGTCCGCGCCCTCGCGGACCACCTTGGCCGTGCCGAACGGGATCGCGTACGGCTCCTCGGGGACGGGGCCGGGCGCGAAGTACAGCATCTTGTGCTCCAGGAAGAGCACCGGGTCGTCGTCCACCAGCGCCTGCGCCATCAGGCCCTTGGCGTCGTACGGGTTGGACGGCGCGACCACCTTGATGCCGGGCAGGTGGACGAAGAGCGGGTGCAGCGCCTGCGAGTGCTGGGCGCCGCGGCGCAGGCCGGTGCCCCACATCGCGCGCAGCACCAGCGGCACGGAGACCTTGCCGCCGGACATGTAGCGCAGCTTGGCGGCCTGGTTGGCGATCTGGTCGAAGCAGACGGTGGCGAAGTCGACGAAGAGCAGGTCGACCACCGGGCGCAGGCCGGTCGCCGCGGCGCCGACCGCGGCGCCGACGAAGGCCGCCTCGGTGATCGGCATGTCGAGCACGCGGTCCGGGAACTCGATGTGCAGGCCCTTGGTCGGGCCCCACGCGTTGGTGCTGTCCTCGCCCATCAGGACCACGGAGCGGTCGAAGCGCATCTGCTGGGCGAGCGCCTCCCCGATGGCCTGCTGGTAGGTGATGGTACGCACGTGACTCTCTCCTCCGGAGGTGGTCCCGACCGGCCGGCGCCGGTCGGCGGGCGGACTCGTCCAAGGCCGTGCGCGCCCGCGGGCGGACGCGTCGAAGGCCGCGCGCGTCAGCGGGTGTAGACGTCCGTGAGCAGGCTCGCCCGGTCCACCGTGAACGGCTCCGCCGAGGCCGCGACGGCGGCCTCCACGAGGGCGGCGACGTCCCGGTCGATCCGGTCCAGTTCGAAGGCGGCGGGCCCTGCGGCGGTGCCGTCGGCGATCCGGGCGCGGAGCAGCAGCAGCGGGTCGGAGTCGGCGCGGAGCCGGTCCGGGTCCGCGCTCGGGCGGTAGGACTGGTCGTCCCAGAGCTCCATGTGGCCGTGGAACCGCTCGGCCCGGAACTCCAGGACGGTCGGCCCGTCGCCGGCCCGGGCGCGCTCGACCGCCTCGGTGGTGGCGGCGTGCACGGCGAGGACGTCGTAGCCGTCGACCACCGCGCCGGGGATACCGAACCCGGCCGCGCGCTGGGCCATGTCGGTGCCGGAGAAGTGCCGGTCGGCGGGGGTCGCCTGGGCGTAGCCGTTGTTCTCGACGGCGAACACCACCGGCAGG
Source organism: Kitasatospora sp. NPDC127035 (assembly GCF_042726075.1). Taxonomy (NCBI): domain Bacteria; kingdom Bacillati; phylum Actinomycetota; class Actinomycetes; order Kitasatosporales; family Streptomycetaceae; genus Kitasatospora; species Kitasatospora sp. NPDC127035. Next base: position 6,086 of record NZ_JBHXDN010000042.1, read on the forward strand.
TCGAGCATGCGGGCGAACACCAGGCTCTCGAGCACCGCCCCCTGGTTGGCGCCGCCGTCACCGGTGAAGGCCACCGCGACCTGTCCGGTGCCCTGCTGGCGGGCCGTCAGGGCGGCGCCGCAGGCGAGCGGCACGCCGCCGCCGGCGAGGCCGTTGGCGCCGAGCATGCCGCGGTCGAAGTCCGCGATGTGCATCGAGCCGCCCTTGCCGCCGCAGAGGCCGTCGGGGCGCCCGTGCAGTTCCTTCATCATGGCCTCGACGTCACAGCCCTTGGCGATGGCGTGACCGTGGCCGCGGTGGGTGCTGGCCAGGTAGTCGTCGGGGGCGAGCGCCGCACAGACGCCCGCCGCGACGGCCTCCTGTCCGCTGTAGAGGTGGACCGCGCCGGGCAGGTTCTTCGCCAGCCCGTGCAGACGGTCCTCGAAAGCTCGGATCATGCTCATCGTCCGGTAGATCTCAGCGATCTGATCAACCGTCAAACGTGTGGTACGGGATGTGCCCATGGGGTCGCCTCCTCGGCTCTCCGGGGGACGGCCGGCGAGTCGCCGCGCGACCCGGTCGCCGGCCGCGCTCGTGGCCCGACTCCCATGAGGGTAAGTGCTCACTCACATGGGTGCAACCAAGTGTCCGAATCCGCCACGGCGCCATACACCACTCCCCCCGCCCACCCTTGCGCCCTGTGCAACAGCCCGCCTAAGGTCTTGTCCCGGGTGGATTGGGATCACGGCACAGAACACGCGACGGACCGTTTGTGCGGGGTTCGCCGTGCCGGTTTGCGCGTATGTCCGACGAATTCCTTTTCCCCGCGCCAGAAACGCCCGTGCACTGTGGGTTCGACGCGAGCGACGGGGGGATTTCAGGAACCATGCTGGATCAGATAGCCAAAACCTCCGGCGGGGAAGACCGAAGACCAACCAGCCTGGCCATGGACGGCGTGGCGACACTCGCTACGCGCGGTGAACGGAACACCTCCGACCGGATCGGACGGTTGGTGAGCACCCTCATCGGGCTGGTCACGGGTCTCGGCGCCGCCGGCCTGCCACCGGCCCCGGAACCACGCGGCGGCCGGCCGAAGGACTCCGCTCCGCCGCCCGCGCCCGGCCCCTTCACCCTGTCCTGGCTGCATCTGGCGCTGTCCCATCCGCGCCGCCGGCCGGACGGGGCGAGGGCCGACGAGCCGGAGCCCGCCTGTCCGGCCGACGCCGCCCGGCTCGACGAGCGCCGTCGGGTCCGCCGCGAGCTGCACGACTCGCTCGCCCCCAGGCTTGCCGCCCTCCACATGCGGATGGAGCTGGCCGGCCTCTCGCTGACCGGCGACGCCGACCAGGCCCCGGCCCTGCTGGCCCAGGCCCGGGAGGACGTCAGCACCGCCATCGCCGACGTCCGGCAGGTGATCCGCGACCTCGACACGTCCGAGTCCCGGTCCACGCCCAGTCCCGGCACGCTGCGCCAGTTCCTGCACCGGCAGGTCCGCGCGTTCGAGGAGGCCGGGGCCGGTCGGCTCCGTTTCGTCACCGAGCTGCCGACCCTCGTCGACGGTTTCCCGGACCGTGTCCAGAACGAATTGAAGAATATCTCCGGCGAAGCCGTCGCCAATGTCGCACGGCACGCCCAGGCCACCGTCTGCCGGATCTCGGCCTCCATCGGCCGGAACGGCCTCGACCTTTCGATCGAGGACGACGGGGTGGGGATTTCCAGCGGTTCCGTCGGCGGAATAGGACTGCCGTCCATGTGTGTCCGCACCAGGGAACTCGGCGGGATTTTCTCGGTCGAGACCAGAGCCCCGCACGGCACCGTGATCCGGGTGCGACTGCCGCACTCGGTGCTCACCGGCGACGCGGACCGGACCGGTTGACCCACGCGTTCCCGCCTTTCTCCCACGGCCCGCCGGTACGGCGGAGTCCGTGTCCGACCGACCCGTGCCGCCCCCGGCCCGTCCCCCGGGTTCCCGCTATCCGCACCCTCTCCTAGGAGCTCCCATGGACCCGGTCGCGCCTCGAAACCTTCGTATCCTCGTGGTCGACGACCACGAGCTTTTCCGGGCTGGTTTACGCCAACTCCTGGACCGGATCGACTCCCTGACCGTCGTCGGCGAGGCCTCCAGCGGCGCCGACGTGCTCTCCGCCGTCGAACGCCTGGCCCCGGACGTCGTGCTGATGGACATCAGCATGCCGGGCACCGACGGCATCGAGGCGACCCGCACCCTGCTCGCCCGCCACCCCCGGGTCGCGGTGGTGATGCTGACCGCCGACGACAACGACGACTCCATCGTCGCCGCGGTCCGGGCCGGTGCCCGCGGCTACCTGGTCAAGGGCGCCGGCCTGGACGACGTGCGCCGGGCCATCACCGCCGTCAGCCAGGGCGGGGCCCTCTTCGGCCCGGAGGCGGCCGCCCACCTGTTGGCCCAGGTCAGGCGACCGGCTCCGGAGCGCGAGCCGTTCCCCGACCTGACTCCCCGGGAGATGGCCGTCCTGACCATGCTGGCGGACGGCCGCAACAACTCCTTCATCGCCAACGAGTTCGGGCTGTCGATGAAGACGGTGCGCAACTACCTCTCCCGGATCTTCAGCAAGCTGCAGGTCACCGACCGCGCCGAGGCCGCGGTCCGGGCCCGGCGGGCCGGGCTCGGCAGCTAGCGCCCGTCCCTGCGGGCAGGTCCGCGGACCTGCCCGCGGACCTGCCCCGGGGCGGAGCGGACCGGCCCGGGGCGGACCGGGCCGGCCGGGGTGCCGTCACCTCTCCAGCTGCGCCCAGAGTTCGGCCTCGTTCCGGCTCAACGGGGCAGCCTCGGCACCGGCCCGCTCCGGGTGCCAGTCCGGCACGCCCGGCGGCGGCAGCACCGGCTCGGGCCGGCGCGCGCCCGGCAGCGCCGAGGGCGAGGTCAGCGGGGCCATGGCCAGCCCGAGCCAGATCATGCCGTCGGCCAGGTACCGGCCGGAGCGCCGCGCCCACCGGCGCAGCAGGAGACGACGGTGGGCACGGCGCAGAGCGGATCGCATCGGAAGGCCTCCGGCGGGACGGCAGCGGGGGGAAGCGGTGCTACCGCCATCCTGGTGACCTGCCGTCCCACCGTCATGGGGCGGGAATCCCCATCGCGCTGGGAAAGTTTCCTGGCCCCGTCCCGGCCCGCTACGCCGGAGCCGGGACCAGGACGATCTTCCCGCTGACGGCCGCGGTCTCCATCGCGCGGTGCGCGTCGGCCGCCTCGTCCAGCGCCATGGTGCGGCCCACCCGCGGGTTGACCAGCCCCTTCTGCAGCAGTTCCAGGACGGTCGCGAGGTCCTGCTGGTACGCGGCCGGCTGGGACTTCTCCAGGCTCCAGGCGTTGTAGAACAGCGTCCGCCGCCCGTCCGGGAGCAGCTTGGGCAGCACGATGCCGCCCAGGAACCCCTGGGCACCGACCAGCAGGTCCGGCTTGCCGCCCCGCAGCGCGGCGTTCTGGCCGTAGCCGACCATCACTCCGCCGCGCCGGACGGCCTGGTAGGAGCGGAGGAAGTGCGGTCCGCCGACCGGGTCGAAGACCGCGTCCACCGCGCCGCCCGGCAGGCCGCGCACCACCCGGAGGAAGTCCTCGGTGTCCCGGTCGATCGGGTGGCCGCCGAGCCGTCGCACCTGGTCGGCGCGGGCACCCGAGCAGGTGCCGTAGACGGTCACCTCGGCGAGCGCCGCCAGTTCCAGGAAGGCGGTGCCGACGCCGCCGGACGCGCCGTGCACCAGGACCGTCCCGCCCCGCCGCACCCGGGCGACCCGGTGGAGCATCTGCTGCGCGATGAAGTAGTTGAGCGCGAGCGCGGAGGCCTCGACCGGGTCCACCCCCTCGGGCAGCTCGACGAGCCGGTTGGCGGGCACGATCGCGTACTCCGCGTAACCGCCGCTTCGCACCAGTGCGACCACCCGCTGCCCCACTGCGGGGGCCCGGGTGCCCGGGCCCACCTGGTCGACCTCGCCCACCAGGTCGTATCCGGGGGTGAAGGGACGCTTCGGCCCGCCGGGGATGACCCCGGCGCGTAGCAGAATGTCACCGTAGGAGACGCCGGCGGCGAGCACCCTGACCCTGACCTGACCGACGGCCGGGGCCGGGAGTTCTTCGCTGGACAGCCGTAGGACCTCGGCTCCGCCGAGCCTCGGCACACTCACGTGGCGGTACCTCATCGTGGCCTCCGCAGTGGAGAGACGTCATGGAAGGAGTGGCACTGGTCCTCCGTGGGGGCGGACGGTCACGGGAGCCGGCCGCCAGGCCGTTCCCTGCCCCCGTATTTTTATATAGACTGAGTGTACAATGAATGTGATAGCACCCGCCTCAGGAGACGTCAACAGCCCATGAGCCCACGCCAGTACCGAGCCGGCCAACGCCAGGTAGCCGCCGAGCAGACCCGCACCCGCATTCTGGAAGCCGCCTGCGAGCTGCTGACCGGGGAGAAGGGCCCGGCCTCGTTCAGCATGGACGCCGTCGCCAAGACCGCCGGGGTGGCGCGGATGACCGTCTACTACCAGTTCGACTCGAAGACCGGCCTGCTGGAGGCGCTCTTCGACGATCTGGCGCTGCGCGGCGGAATGGACAGAATGCCCGCGGCCTTCATGCGGCCCAGCGGGCGGGAGGCGCTCTCCGCGATCCTCGACGTCCTCAGCGGCTTCTACGGATCCGGGCGGATCGCCCTGCGCCGGCTCCGCGGCCTGGGCATCCTCGATCCGGAGCTGGACACGGCGCTGCAGAGCCGCGGCGAGCGTAGGCGCGGCGGCCTCCAGGTGGTCCTCGGCCGGCTGCTCGCCGACCGGGACGCCGAGGTCGGCGAGGCCGAGCTGGAGGAACTGGTCGAGCTGCTGTTCATGCTCACCAGTTTCGAGACCTTCGACCTGCTGGCCGGTCCCGAGGGTGAGACCTCGACGGTCGCCCGCCGGATCGAGGAGCTGATTCTCGCCGTTCTCGACCGCCGGCTCGCGGCTTCCTGACGCCCGGCCGGCGCACCACGCGCCCCAGGGCCCGTCACCCGCCCCTCGCGTCCCGAACCCCCCGCCGCCCGGCGACCCCCCTCCGGTCGCCGAACGGCGGCCGGCGGCGCGGCGGCCTTCCTCCCCAGGACGCCGCCGCGCCGCCTTCCCTTTTCCTCACGAGCCCCGCGGCCCGCTCGGTCGCGACCGGTCCGCCGCGCCTCCCGGCGCCACGCTCCCCGCCGCTCTCCCCCGGCCGGGGCGGCCCTGCCTCGGAGCACCACCTACGAGGTGCCGGGCCGCCGCCGTACCGGAGCAGTCGGGACCGGCCGGCGTTTCCGCCGACCGGTCGGTCAGTGGTACCTCAGGCCTCGACCCCGTCACCCTCGTAGCCCGCGGTGCGGCGCGGGCGCTGCTTGGGCAGGATCACGCTGGCCGCGATCAGCCAGATCAGACCGCCGAAGCGGCCGATCGGCAGGAAGAACCCGAGGCTCGTGGAGAGCAGCGCCAGGGTGCCCAGCACGCCGATCCCGGCGAGCACCAGGCCGGTCCAGGCGAAGCCCTTCGGGCCGAAGCCCAGCAGGAGCATCGGGACGGCCACGCCGGCCAGCATCACGCCGAACGGGACGACGTGCCCGGGGCCGCCGGTGGCGAAGAGCAGGTCGGTCAGCACGCGGACCAGCGGCGCGTCACCGAGGCCGCCGGCACGCGAGGCGGCCCAGACGGTGAGACCGCAGGTCGCCATCGAGACCGCCGAGAGCACACCGGCGACCAGGGCGATGCCCGGGCCCGGGGCGCTCACGCCGAGTCGGCGCAGCCGCTGGTAGACGATCGCGGCCCAGACCGCCAGCGGCAGCGAGGCGCCGAACTGCAGCGTCCCGGCAACCCGGGCGGCAGTCTCGTGGTCGCGGAAGTAGGCCAGGGTGTCGGCCGCCGAGTCGGTGGGCAACGGGGTCTGGCGGGACAACACGATGGACACCACCATCAGCGCCGCGAACGCCACGGCGGGCAGCAGCAAGGGGGGGCCTGACTGCTGGCGCCGGGCGGAGGCGGCCGGTGCCGCGGATGTCGTGGTCATGATGGGCACTCCAGTCGAAACGGGTCGCTTGGGCCGGCGCCGGACAGGATCGGCACCGGTAGTTCCGACTTTAGAATAGTTCACTAGGGGACATCATTGTCCACTGGTATCGTGTTTCCATGACCGAAACTCCCGACCGCGCCCCGTCGCTCCACCGCGGCCAGCAGGGAGCACAAGTAGCTTTTCTTCTCTCACAGTTGGGTGAACACGCAGCTCAGGCCTTCGCCCAGCGGGTGGCCGAGCTCGACCTCACGCCCGCCCAGGCGGGCCTGCTCAGGTCCGTCGCCTTCTCCCCCGGCCTGCACCAGCAGGAACTCGCACGGCGGCTGGGAATGTCACCCAGTCGGTTCGTCGCCTTCATTGACGCCATCGAGGCGCGCGGGCTGGTCGAGCGCCGGCGGAACCCCAAGGACCGCCGGTTCCAGGACCTCTACCTCGCGCCCAAGGGCGAGGAGCTGATGCGCGGACTGGCCGAGGCGGCGCTCGCCCACGAGGAGGCCATCTGCACCGGCCTCGACCAGCAGGAACGCGTCGTCCTGGCCGGCCTGCTGCGCCGGGTCGCCGAGGCGCAGCACCTCACCGCCGGGGTGCACCCCGGCTACCGGCGGCTCAACCCCAAGCGCGACCACGTCTGAACGCCGGGCTCCGGACGCGAAAGGGCCCCCGACCGGAGTCGGGGGCCCACGTGTCCGCACGTGCTCGCGTGCTCGTGCACTCGGGCGACCGGGGGTCAGCCCTTGACGCAGACGACCTGCTTCAGGTGCGCCACGACCTCGACCAGGTCCCGCTGCTGCTCGATCACCTTCTCGATCGGCTTGTACGCACCCGGGATCTCGTCCACCACACCGGAGTCCTTGCGGCACTCCACGCCCTTGGTCTGCTCGGCGAGGTCCTGGGTGGTGAACCGCTTCTTGGCGGCGGTCCGGCTCATCTTCCGGCCGGCCCCGTGCGAGGCCGAGTTGAACGCCGCCTCGTTGCCCAGCCCGCGGACGATGTACGAACCGGTGCCCATCGAACCCGGGATGATCCCGTAGTCGCCGGCTCCGGCCCTGATCGCGCCCTTCCGGGTCACCAGCAGGTCGACGCCGTCGTACCGCTCCTCCGACACGTAGTTGTGGTGGCAGCTGATCACCTCGTCGTAGGCGACCTTCGCCTTGGCGAACTCGCGGCGGACGACGTCCTGGAGCAGCGCCATCATCAGCGCCCGGTTGCGCTTGGCGTACTCCTGCGCCCAGAAGAGGTCCTGCCGGTAGGCCGCCATCTGCGGGGTGTCCGCGATGAAGACCGCGAGGTCACGGTCGATCAGCCCCTGGTTGTGCGGCAGGGACTGCGCGACGCCCATGTGGTGCTCCGCCAGCTCCTTGCCGATGTTGCGCGACCCGGAGTGCAGCATCAGCCAGACCGCTCCGCCGTCGTCGACGCAGACCTCGATGAAGTGGTTGCCCCCGCCGAGCGTCGCCATCTGCTGCGCCGCCCGGTCGCGGCGCCACTTCACCTCCGGCGCCACCGCCTCGAACCGCTGCCAGAAGTCGTCCCACCCACCGGTCGGGACGCCGTGCAGCCGGCCGGGGTCGACCGGGTCGCTGTGCAGACCGCGCCCGACCGGGATCGCCTGCTCGATCCGCGTCCGCAGCCGGGAGAGGTCGTCCGGCAGGTCCCCGGCGGTGAGCGAGCTCCTCACCGCGCTCATCCCGCAGCCGATGTCGACGCCGACCGCCGCCGGGCAGACGGCACCGCGCATCGCGATCACGGACCCGACCGTCGCGCCCTTGCCCAGGTGGACGTCGGGCATGACCGCGAGCCCGTGCAGCCAGGGCAGCGAGCTGATGTTGCGCAGCTGCTGCATCGCCTGGCCCTCGACGGTGGCCGGATCGGTCCACATCCGGATCGGGACCCGGACGCCGGGTACCTCGGTGTACGACATGGTGGAACGACCTCCTGGGGTCGGTTGGTTCAAGCCTAGGTGGGTGCCGCGCGAAGAATCCCGGTGCGGCCCGGGGGATGTCAGGGGGTGGCTGCGCTCAGGCGGCCGAGGGGCATCGGGAGGACAGTCTCGGGGAGCGCCGAACGGTTTGCTCGACCCGCATGGTGACCGCCTCCTCTCCGTGTGTGTACCGGGTGCCGGGAGCTATCTACCCACGCCCCGCGCGGTGTCCGCAAGGGAAATAACGCACAGGGCCCGGTGGAGCGCACACACGCTCCACCGGGCCCTGCCCACAGCCTCGTTCCGGCCCTGCCGGGGCCCGCCCGGGCACCGGCCCGGGCGCTGATCAGGCCCTCGTCAGGCGCTGATCACGGTGACCTCTCCGATGCCCAGCTCCCGCACCTGGTCCGCGAACGCAGCGGCGTCCCCGACCAGGACGGTCACCAGCCGGTCCGGCGGGAAGGCCTCGACCACCGCCGCGGTCGCCGCCGCCGTCGGCAGCTCGGCCAGCTGCCGGTAGACCTCGGCCTGGAAGTCGTCCGCCAGGTGCTGCTCCACCTGGTCGGCCAGGGTCGCGGCCACCGAGCCCGCCGTCTCGTACTTCAGCGGGGCCACACCGACCAGGAACTGCACGGCCTCGTCGCGCTCCGCGTCGGTGAGCCCCTCGGCGGCCAGCGTGCGCAGGATGGTCCAGGTGTCGGCCAGCGCCGGAGCGGTGGAGGCGGTGTCCACCGAGCCGCTGATCGCCAGCAGCGCCCGGCCGGTGCCGTCGGCCGCCGAGCGCAGCGGCTGGGCGAACGACCGCACGCCGTAGGTGTAGCCCTTCTCCTCGCGCAGCACCCGGTCCAGCCGGGAGGTGAGCGTGCCGCCCAGGCAGTAGGTGCCGAGGATCTGGGCGGCCCAGCGCGGGTCGTGCCGGTCCGGGCCGATCCGGCCGACCAGCAGCTGGGTCTGGACCGAGCCGGGCCGGTCCACGATGATCACCCGGCCGGTGTCGTCGGCGGTCACCGGCGCGTGCGCGGCGGGCTCGGCCGGGGTGCCCTTCCAGACGCCCAGGGTGGACTCCAGCAGCGCCGGCAGGTCGGTGCCGGTGAGGTCGCCGACCACGACGACCGTGGTGGTGGCCGGGCGGACGTGCGCCTCGTAGAACGCCCGGACGGCGGCCCGGTCGATCGACTTGACCGTCTCGGCCGTGCCGCTGCGCGGGCGGGAGAGCCGGTCGGCCGCGTCGAACAGCTCGGCGTAGAGCGCCTTGGCGGCCCGGCGGGCGGGGTTGGCCTGCTCGTGGACGATCTCGTCCAGGCGGTTGGCGACCAGCCGCTCGATCTCCCCCTCCGGCAGCGCCGGGCTGCCCAGCGCGGAGGCCAGCAGGTCCAGGCCGCGGGCCAGCCGGGAGGCCGGGACCTCCAGCGAGACGCGGATGCACGGGTGGTCGGCGTGGGCGTCCAGGGTGGCGCCGGCCCGCTCCAGCTCGGCGGCGAACTCCTCCGCGGTGAGCGTGTCCGTGCCCTCGCTGAGCGCGCGGGACAGGATCGACGACACGCCGTCCAGCCCCTCCGGCTCGGCCGCGAGCGGGACGTCGAGCAGCACGTCGACGGCGACCAGCTGCTGGCCGGGGCGGTGGCAGTGCAGCACGGTGATGCCGTTGCCGAGGGCCGCGCGCTCGGGGGCGGGGAACGCCCACGGGCTCGGGGTGCCCGGCTCGGGCTGGGGGTGGAAGGTCATGGCGGGGACGTAGTCGGTGCTCATACGGCGGCACCCTCCTCGTCGGTCTCGGCGGTGGCAGCGGTCTGGCCGGCGGCGGCCTCGGTGTCGGTGTCCTCGGTGTCGGTCGCGACACCGGTCCCGGCGTCGTCGGCCGTGGTCGGCTCGTACACCAGGACCGCCCGGTTCTGCGGGTGCAGCCGCGCCTCGGCGACCGCCCGCACCTCCTCGGCGGTGACGTCGAGGACCTTCGGCAGGGCGTCGTTCAGCAGCTTCGGGTCGCCGAACAGCACGGCGAAGCGGCAGAGTTCGTCGGCCCGGCCGGCCACCGTGGTGAGCCGGTCCAGCCACTCGCGCTCGATCTGCGCCTGCGCCCGCTCCAGCTCGGCCGGGGTCGGACCCTCGGCGGCGAACCGGGCCAGCTCCTCGTCGACGGCCGCGTCGATCTGCTCGACGGTCGCGTCGCCCGAGGTCTTGACGTCCAGCCAGCCCAGGCTGGGCGCACCGGCCAGCCGGAGCAGGCCGAAGCCGGCCGCGACGGCGGTGCGGTCGCGGCGGACCAGCCGGTTGTACAGCCGGCTGGACTCGCCGCTGCCGAGGATGGTCAGCGCCAGGTCGGCGGCGTCCGCCTCGCGGGTGCCGTCGTGCGGCAGCCGGTAGGAGGCCATCAGCGCCCGGGACGGGACGTCCTCGCGGATCAGCTCGCGGACCTCCCGGCCGACGGTGTCCGGCAGGGCGCCGTCGCGCGGCGGCTGCTTGCCGTCGTGCGCCGGGATCGAGCCGAAGTACTTCTCGACCCAGGCGATCGCCTGCTCCGGGTCGATGTCGCCGACCACGGACAGCACCGCGTTGTTCGGCGCGTAGTACGTGCGGAAGAACGCCCGGGCGTCCTCCAGGGTCGCCGCGTCCAGGTCGGCCATCGAGCCGATCGGGGTGTGGTGGTACGGGTGGCCGTCCGGGAAGGAGAGCGCGGTGAGCTTCTCGAACGCGGTGCCGTACGGCACGTTGTCGTACCGCTGGCGCCGCTCGTTCTTCACGACGTCGCGCTGGTTCTCCATCGACGTCTCGTCGAGGGCGGCGAGCAGCGAACCCATCCGGTCCGCCTCCAGCCAGAGCGCGAGCTCCAGCTGGTGGGCCGGCATGGTCTCGAAGTAGTTGGTCCGCTCGAAGCTGGTGGTGCCGTTCAGGGAGCCGCCGGCGCCCTGGACCAGCTCGAAGTGGCCGTTGTTGGAGACGTTGGCCGACCCCTGGAACATCAGGTGCTCGAACAGGTGGGCCAGTCCGGTACGGCCCTTCACCTCGTGCCGGGAGCCGACGTCGTACCAGAGGCAGACCGCGGCCACCGGCGTCAGGTGGTCCTCGGAGAGGACGACGCGCAGGCCGTTGGCCAGGCGGTGCTCGGTGATGGCGATGCCTCGCTGGGAGGCGGGGGCCGGGTTGGCCATGCGCTCGGGTCCTTCCCGTCGTCGATGTCGGGGTTCGTGTGGCGTCCCCCATTGTGGTGCAACGCGCGAATGGCGTGGATGTGTCCGCGCGGACAGGGCGTTCGCCAGGGGCGGAAGAGGGGCGCTGGCCGGGACTGTCGGCGCGAGGGTCCACAATGGGGGCGCTGAGCCCTGTTGACACCACCCGACGACAGCCGGCGACACCACAGCGAAGACGAGACGCAAGCGAGACGTAAGGGAGCCCCGCCGCGATGGCCCGCCGCAGTTCGCAGACCCCGCCGCCCGGAGACTTCGAGGAGCGCATCCTCGATGTCGACGTCGTGGACGAGATGCAGGGCTCGTTCCTTGAGTACGCCTACTCGGTGATCTACTCCCGAGCACTCCCGGACGCCCGGGACGGCCTCAAGCCGGTGCACCGTCGAATCCTCTACCAGGCCAACGAGATGGGACTGCGCCCGGAGCGCGGCCACGTCAAGTGCGCCCGCCTGGTGGGCGAGGTGATGGGCCGGCTGCACCCGCACGGCGACGCCTCCATCTACGACTCCGTCGTCCGCATGGCCCAGCCGTTCTCGATGCGGCTGCCGCTGATCGACGGCCACGGCAACTTCGGCTCGCTCGGCAACGACGACCCGCCGGCCGCGATGCGGTACACCGAGTCGCGGCTCACCGCCGCCTCGATGGCGATGGTCGAGTCGATCCACGAGGAGACCGTCGACTTCGGGCCCAACTACGACGGCAGCGAGCAGGAGCCGCTGGCCCTGCCGGCCGCCTTCCCCAACCTGCTGGTCAACGGCGCCACCGGGATCGCCGTCGGCATGGCCACCAACATGCCGCCGCACAACCTCTCCGAAGTGGTCGCCGCCGCCCGGCACCTGATCAAGCACCCCAGCGCCGACCTCGACACCCTGATGCGGTTCGTGCCGGGCCCGGACCTGCCCACCGGCGGCCGGATCGTCGGCCTCTCCGGCATCCGGGACGCCTACGAGTCCGGCCGCGGCACCTTCAAGATCCGCGCCACCACCACGATCGAGGCCGTCACCGCCCGCCGCAAGGGCATCGTGGTCACCGAGCTGCCGTACAACGTCGGCCCGGAGAAGGTCATCGCGAAGATCAAGGACCTGGTCAACGCCAAGAAGCTGCAGGGCATCGCGGACGTCAAGGACCTCACCGACCGCGAGCACGGACTGCGCCTCGTCATCGAGGTGAAGAACGGCTTCGTCCCCGAGGCCCTGCTGGAGCAGCTCTACAAGCTGACGCCGATGGAGGAGACCTTCGGCATCAACAACGTGGCGCTGGTGGACGGCCAGCCGCTCACCCTCGGCCTCAAGGAGCTGCTGGAGGTCTACGTCGACCACCGCTTCGAGGTGGTCCGCCGCCGCAGCGACTTCCGCCGCCGCAAGCGGCAGGAGCGGCTGCACCTGGTCGAGGGCCTGCTCGTCGCCCTGGTCGACATCGACGAGGTCATCGCCCTCATCCGGTCCAGCGACAACGCCGCCCAGGCCAAGGAGCGCCTGATCGAGCGCTTCTCGCTCTCCGAGACGCAGACCGCGTACATCCTCGACACCCCGCTGCGCCGGCTCACCCGCTTCGACCGGGTCGAGCTGGAGCAGGAGCAGGCCAAGCTCAACTCCGAGATCGCCGAGCTGACCGAGATCCTCGATTCGGACACCCGGCTTCGCAGCGTCGTCTCCACCGAACTCGCCTCCGTGGCGAAGCAGTTCGGCACCGAGCGGCGGACGGTCCTGCTGGAGGCCGGCGCCGCGCCGGCCGCTTCCCTGACCGTGCCGCTGGAGGTCGCCGACGACCCGTGCCGGGTGCTGCTCTCCTCCACCGGACTGCTCGCCCGCACCGCCGACGGCGAGCCCTTCGAGCTCTCCGAGAAGCGCGCCAAGCACGACGTGATCGTCTCCGCGGTGCCCAGCACCGCGCGCGCCGACATCGGAGTGGTCACCAGCGCCGGCCGTGTCCTGCGCCTGCCGGTGATCGACCTGCCGGCGCTCCCGCCCACGCCCTCGCCCACCCTCGCGGGCGGCGCCGCCGTCACCGAGTTCCTGCGCCTGGAGACCGGCGAGCGCGCCATCGCCCTCACCACGCTGGACGAGTCCTCCCCCGGTCTGGCGCTCGGCACCGTGCAGGGCGTCGTCAAGCGGGTGGTCCCCGAATGGCCCGCCAACAAGGACGAGTTCGAGGTGATCGCGCTCAAGGACGGCGACGAGGTGATCGGCGCGGTCGAGCTGCGCACCGGCGAGGAGGACCTCGTCTTCATCGCCTCCGACGCCCAGTTGCTCCGCTACCCCGCCGGCCAGGTCCGCCCGCAGGGCCGCCCGGCCGGCGGCATGGCCGGCATCAAGCTCTCCGACGGCGCCCGCGTGCTCTCCTTCACCGCCGTCGACCCGGCCGTCGACGCGGTGGTCGTCTCGGTCGCCGGTGCCTCCGGCACCCTCACCGGCGAGGCCCAGTCCAGCTGGAAGGTCACCCCCTTCGAGCAGTACCCGCGCAAGGGCCGCGCCACCGGCGGTGTCCGCTGCCAGCGCTTCCTGCGCGGCGAGGACGCCCTCACGTTCGCCTGGGCCGGCCCCGCCCCGGCCCGCGCCACCACCGCCAAGGGCGCCCCGGTCGACCTGCCCGAGCGCGACCCGCGCCGCGACGGCTCCGGGACCCCCGTCACCACTCCGATCGACACCGTCGCCGGACCTGCCTGACGCGCGCCCCGCCAGGAGCCCGGAGGGGCCCGGACCTCGGTCCGGGCCCCTCCGGGCTCTTCCGGATCCCCGTCGGGGGGCTTCCCCGGCGTCGCAGGCCGCCCGCCGAAACCGGCTCCCGGCCTCCCCGAACCCGGCGCCGGCGCGAAGATCCGATCCGCCTCCGCACGACGGGCGAGGGTAGCCTTACCGGCGTGAGCACCTGTGCGACGTTGTCGCGTGAACTGTCGGAGCCGCTGGCCGCCACGGCGGCCACCGCCACCACCTGGCTGCTGGTCGAGCAGACCGGCCCGTGGGGGGCGAAGGCGCTCGCCGAGAGCCATCTGGACGCCGCGACGGGGCGGGCCCTGGAGGCGGCGACCGCCGGGACCGGGGTGCGGGTGGCCCTGATCCGGCGGCCGGGACGCCACGCCGACTGCCTGCCGACGCCGCGGCAGGAGGTGCTGATCGCGCACGCCGTGCCGGGACGCGGGTGGGTGCGCCGGTCCGCGGTGAGCGACCCCGCCGAGCTGCTGGGACTGGACTTCGCGGCGCTGGGCGCGGGCGACCACGGCGGTTTCGGGGTGCCGCACGTCGGCGGACCGATCGCCCTGGTGTGCACCAACGGCCGCCGGGACCGGTGCTGCGCGCTGCTGGGCCGCCCGCTGGCGGCCGAGCTGGCCGTCGCCGGGCACAGCGAGGTGTGGGAGGTGACGCACCTGGGCGGGCACCGGTTCTCCCCGACCATGCTGGTGCTCCCGTACGGGTACGCGTACGGGCGGCTGACGCCGGAAGCGGCCAAGGAGGTGCTGTCGGCGACGGCCGTGGGCCACATGGTCCCGGAGTGGTCGCGGGGCTGCTCGGGCTGGGACCGTCCGGGCCAGGCGGCCGACCACGCGGTACGGGTGTCGACGGGCGAGACCAGGGTGGACGCGCTGACCGTGGCGGCCCGGCGGCCGGACGGCGAGGGCCGCTGGCTGGTCGAGGTCCGGCACGAGGACGGCCGGTCCTGGGAGGTCGAGGTGGTCGAGGGGGTGAGCGAGCCGGCCCGCGCGGAGAGCTGCGGCAAGGCGGCGGCCACACCGTCCCGGATGGACGTCGCGGCGGTGCGGCAGCGCTGAGCGCCGGCGGTAGCGCCAACGGAAACGCCGGCGGTAGCGACGCGACGGGAGCCGGGCACGGAAGGACCCCGGCGGGTCCACCAGGACCCGCCGGGGTCGCGCCCGCCTGCGCGGCCGGTGCCCGTTACGCGGCCCCCGCCCCGGTCAGGGCCCGGACCTCCAGCTCCGCGTACCGGTCCGGATCGGCCGGCTCCGGCGAGGTGAGGGTGCCGATCCACCCGGCCAGGAACCCGAGCGGGATGGAGACGATGCCCGGGTTCTCCAGCGGGAACCAGTGGAAGTCGACCCCGGAGAACAACGCCACCTTGGTCCCCGAGACGACCGGCGAGAAGATCACCAGCACCACCGCCGGGATCAGCCCGCCGTACACCGACCAGACCGCGCCGCGGGGGGTGAACCGCCGCCAGAACAGGCTGTAGAGCAGCACCGGGAGGTTGGCCGAGGCGGCGACGGCGAAGGCCAGTCCGACCAGGAAGGCCACGTTCAACTGCTGCGCGAAGAGGCTGAGCGCGATGGCGACCGCGCCGATCCCCACCGCCGCGACCCGCGCGACGCCGACCTCCTTCCGCTCCGCGACCGCGATCGTGCCCGAGGACTCCACGGCCGCCGACGCCCCGTTCGCCGGCTCGCCCCGCGCCCGTCGGGAGGCAGGGACGGCGGCCCGCCGGGCGCGGAGGCCGCGCGAACGGCGCGGACGGCCCCGCCAGGCCCCCGCCCAGATGTCGTGGGCGAACGCCGCCGAGGAGGCCAGGGTGAGCCCCGCGACCACGGCGAGGATGGTGGCGAAGGCGATCGCCGAGATCACCGCGAACAGCAGCACCCCGCCGGTCGAGCCGTTGCCGCCGCCGAGCACCAGGGCCAGGAGCGGAACGGCCGTGTTGCCCGCCGGGTTGGCGTGCCGCACCTCGGCCGAGCCGACGAGCGCGGTGGCCCCCAGGCCGAGCGCGATGGCCATCAGGTAGAACCCGCCGACCAGCCCGATCGCCCACATCGTGGAGCGCCGGGCGGCCCGCGCGGTCGGCACCGTGTAGAAGCGGGAGAGGATGTGCGGCAGCCCGGCGGTGCCCAGCACCAGGGCCAGCCCGAGACTGAAGAAGTCCAGTCGGCTGGTGAAACTGTGTCCGTACTTGAGCCCGGGTTCCAGGTAGCGCTGGCCGGCGCCGCTGTGCTGGGCGGCCTGCCGCATCAACTCGGCGACGTCACCGTGGAACCGGACCATCAGCAGCACGGTCAGCAGCACCGACCCGGCGACGAGCAGGACCGCCTTGACGATCTGGATCCAGGTGGTGGCCCGCATCCCGCCCACCGTGACGTAGACGATCATCAGACCGCCGACGGCCACGATGGTCCAGGTCCGGGCCTGGGCGCTGTTCGTCCCGAGCAGCAGGGCGACCAGACTGCCCGCGCCGACCATCTGGGCGACCAGGTAGAACAGCGTGACGACCACGCTGGCGCCACCGGCCGCCGCGCGGACCTTGCGCCGGCGCAGCCGCAGGGCCAGCACGTCGGCGAGGGTGTACCGGCCGGCGTTCCGGACCAGCTCGGCGACCAGCATCAGCACGACCAGCCAGGCGACCAGGAAGCCGATGCTGTAGAGCACGCCGTCGTACCCGTACAGCGCGATCAGCCCGGCGACGCCGAGGAAGGAGGCGGCGGAGAGGTAGTCCCCGGAGAGCGCGAAGCCGTTCTGCAACGGTGTGAAGTCGCGGCCGCCGGCGTAGAAGTCCTCGGCGGCGCTGCCTCGGCGACCGGCCCAGAGGGTGATCGCCAGGGTGACCAGGACGATGACGGCGAACAGGACGACGGCCAGGTCGTGGTGGTCGCCGGCGGGGGCGACGGGCGGCGGGGTCGCGGTCGTCATCGCAGCTGGTCCTGGGTGTCCCAGCGGAGCGACAGGGCGGCCCGGTCGCGCTTGGTGCGGGCGTTGCGGGCGTAGAGCCAGGTCAGCAGGAAGGTCGAGGCGAACTGCAGCAGGCCGAGCAGCCAGGCCACGTTGACCGGTCCCGCGACCGGGCTCCGCATCAGGCCGGGCGCGACCGCCTGGGCGGCCACGTACATCAGGTACCAGGCGAGGAAGACGCCGCTGACCGGGAAGACGAAGGCGCGGTAGCTGTGGCGGATCTGCTGGAAGGCCTCGCTGTGCTGGACCGAGCGGTAGACCTCGGTACTGCCGTCCGGCTCCGGTCTGCCGGTCTCCGGATCCTCCGCCCCCGGGCCGTCCGTCCTCGGTCCGTCCGCCGGGGCCCGGTCCGCCGTCCGGTCCGCGACCGTCCGGCCCATCGCCACCCGGTCCGCCACCCGGTCCTCCGCTGTCCGGTCCGTCGGTCGCGGGGCTTGTCCGGGGACGGCTGCGGGCTCGGCCCACCAGTCGAATCGCTGCCCCTGCTCGGATTGCCGTCCCTGTTCGGGACTGCTCGTCTGCTGTTGTGGCACCGCTGCTCCTGGACCCGGGGGGTTGTGTCCCGAACCATGATGGCGGCGCCCGAACCCGCCAAACCGCCAACGCAGATACGTTCACTCGATAAGGTGATCGATCATCCGACAGGCGCTCATCGGACTACTACGGCGTCCCGGTGATTCCTTTTCGGAAGGCGTACGCGACCGCTTGCGCCCGGTCCCGCACGCCGGTCTTGGCGAACAGGTTGTTGATGTGCGTCTTCACGGTGGCCGGGCTGACGAACAGCCGCCGGGCGATCTCGGTGTTGGAGAACCCCTCGGCGATCAGCCCCAGCACCTCGGCCTCCCGCGCGGTCAGCCCGTCCGGCGGGTCCGCCTGCCGCTCGGCCGCCGCGCCGTCGCGCGCCGCTCCTCCGCCCGGGCCCGGGTCCTCGCCTCCGGCCGCCAGCCGGTCCAGCAGGCGCAGTTGCACCTGCGGGGAGAGCCCGGCAGCCCCGGCGCGGACGTTCGAGATCGCCCGGGCGATCTCCTCCGCGCCGGCGTCCTTGGTCAGGTAGCCGCGCGCCCCGGCCCGGAGCGCCGGGAACAGCGAGTCGTCGTCGGCGTACGTGGTGAGCACCACCACCTCGGTCCCCGGGTGGGCCGCACGGATCCGCCGGGTCGCCTCGACCCCGTCGCAGCGCGGCATCCGCAGGTCCATCAGCACCACGTCCGGACGGTGCCGTTCGACCAGGGCGACGGCCTCCTCGCCGTCCGCCGCCGCGCCGACCACCGCGATGCCGGGCAGCAGCCCGAGCAGCATCACGATGCCCTCGCGCACCACCGTCTGGTCGTCCGCGACCACCACCCGGACCGACCCCGCACCCGGTTCCGCGCCCGGTCCCGCACCCGTCCTCACGTCGGCACCCGCAGCAGCACGCGCCATCCTCCCTCGTGACGGCCCGCCAGCAGGGTGCCGCCGAGCAGTTCCGCGCGTTCGCGCATCCCGAGCAGACCGTACCCGGCGCCGCTACCGGCCAGCTCCGGCGGCACATCGCCACGCGCGGGCCGCCCGTTGCGCACCTCCAGTCCCACTTCTCCCGGCAGGTAGCGCAGTTCGACGGTGCAGCGTGCGCCGGGGGCGTGTTTGCGCACGTTGGTCAGCGCCTCCTGAGCCGTGCGCCGTACCGCGAGCCCCGCCTCCGCGGGCAGTGGGCGCGGTGTACCGGCGACGGTGAGCACCGCCCGCTCCCGGCCGGTCAGCTCGACCAGGAACTCACCGACCGGCGTCAGCTCGCCGCGCAGCGCGGAGAGCGCCTGCCTGGTCTCGACCAGGCCGTCCTGCGCCATCCGCCGGGCGGCCACCACCCGTTCCCGGATCTGCTCCCGGTCGGTGCCGGCGTCCAGCATCAGCCGGGCCGCCTCCAGGTGGACCAGCTGGGCGGAGAGGCTGTGGGCCAGCACGTCGTGGATCTCCCGGGCGATCCTGGCCCGTTCGGCGAGTGCCGCGCTCTCCGCCTCGGCGGCCCGCGCCGCCCGTTCCTGGGCGAGCAGCCGCCGGGCGGTCCCCCGCGCCTCGGCGTCCAGCCGGAGCAGGTAGCCGAGCACAGCGAGGCCGCAGACGGTGACCGTGACGCTCAGCCGGTCCTCCCAGCCCGCCGCCGCGTACGAGGCGAGCGCGACCGCCGCGACCACGGCCGCGGGACCGGCCGGCAGCCGCACCACGGTGGTGACGGCGAGCCCCACCCAGAGGGCGCCGGCCAGCAGGTCGGCCTGGAGGCCCTCGGCCGCCCAGGCACCGCCGACCAGCACCGCGGCGAGGACCAGCGAGGGCGCCAGCCGCTGCTCCCGGCTGACGCGCAGGTAGGCCGCGTACACGCCGAGGGCCGCCGACAGCCCCGCCGCTGCGGCCACGACCGCCCAGCCCCCGTACTCGCCGTGGGAGAACATCCCCCAGGTCACGGCGGCGAGCAGGGCGGCCCGGCCGAGCATCGTGAGGGTCCGGCGGGCCGGGCTCTCGGCCTCCCGCTCCATCGCCTCACGGGACGGCCAGCGGGTCCAGCTCCACTCGGGCACGGTTCTTCTCCGGAGGTCGACGGGGTCGCGATCGGGCCGGACGGCCGGACGGAAAGCCCGGGCGCCCTGCCGCGGCCGAGCGCCCGGGCAAGCGCTCAGCCGGTCACGGCGCCGCCGCCGGTGCCCGCCAGGTCCCGGGCCCTCCAGTTCACCACGAGCGACCTCACCAGCAGCAGGACCGCGAGCCCGAGCAGCAGCACGCTGCCGCCCTGGTGCACGTGGAGCGCCGAGGCGACACCGAACAGGCCGAGCCGGACGACGACCATGCCCGACCAGGCCGCCGCCGTGGCCCGGGTGCCGCGGGCCCACAGCGTGCCGTCCTCCGCCTTCCAGAGCCGGACGGTCCAGCCCCACGCGCAGCCCGCCGCGAGCACCGCCAGCAGCCCGCCGACCAGCAGCACGACGGAGGCCACCGGGTGCCCGGCGTCGACCAGCCCGGGATCACGCAGCGCGAGGCCGCCGAGGACCAGCGGGAGCAGCCAGGAGCGGTGCTCGGTGTCGAGGCGCCTGGCGCGCATCTGGCGTCCGGCCACCAGGACCGTCACCGCGACGATCACGACGGTGTTGACGAGGTCGGGCATCGGGTTCTCCGTACCGGCGGGAGGGGCGGGCTGACCTCTCCGACGCTACGGATCCGGCCGCCCCCGCTGATCGGAGCCGGGGTGGACACCTGGTGGACCCGGCGGCACGAGGGCCCTCCACCCACGGGTGGAGGGCCCTGCGGTCCGCGGCGGTGCTCAGGCGTCGATGCGCGAGCGGTCCAGAGTGGCCGCCGAGTCCACGATGAACTCCTTGCGCGGCGCGACGTCGTTGCCCATCAGCAGGTCGAAGACCTTCTCGGCCTGGTCGAGGTCGCCCAGGTTGATCCGGCGCAGCGTGCGGTGGCGCGGGTCCATGGTGGTCTCCGCCAGCTGGTCCGCGTCCATCTCGCCGAGGCCCTTGTAGCGCTGGACCGGGTCCTTCCACCGCAGGTTCTTGCGCTGGAACTCCAGCAGGGTGGAGCGCAGCTCGGCGTCGGAGTAGGTGTAGTGGTACTTCTCCTGCCCGCGCTTGGGGTTGGTCAGCTCGATCCGGTGCAGCGGCGGCACGGCCGCGAAGACCCGCCCCTGCTCGACCATCGGCCGCATGTAGCGCTGGAAGAGCGTCAGCAGCAGGCAGCGGATGTGCGACCCGTCGACGTCGGCGTCGGCCATGAAGATGACCCGGCCGTAGCGCGCCTGGTCGATGTCGAAGGTGCGGCCCGAGCCGGCCCCTATCACCTGGATGATCGCCGCGCACTCGGTGTTCTTGAGCATGTCGCTCACGGACGCCTTCTGCACGTTGAGGATCTTGCCGCGGATCGGCAGCAGGGCCTGGAACTCGGAGTTGCGGGCCAGCTTCGCGGTGCCGAGCGCGGAGTCCCCCTCGACGATGAAGAGTTCGCTGCGGTCGACGTCGTCGCTGCGGCAGTCGGCCAGCTTCGCCGGCAGCGAGCTGGTCTCCAGCGCGGTCTTCCGGCGCTGGGCCTCCTTGTGCTGGCGGGCGGCGACGCGCGTCCGGGCGGCCGCGACCACCTTCTCCAGCACGGCCCGGGCCTGGACCTTCTCGTCGCGCTTGCCCGAGGTGAGGAACGCCTTGAGCTCCTTGGCGACGACGGCCGCGACGATCCGGTTGGCCGCCGAGGTGCCGAGCACCTCCTTCGTCTGGCCCTCGAACTGCGGCTCGGCGAGCCGGACGGTGACCACCGCGGTGAGGCCCTCGGTCGCGTCGTCCTTGGTGACGTCGTCCTCGGCGACGCGCAGCAGCTTGCTGGCCCGCAGCACCTCGTTGACGGTCTTGGCCAGCGAGCGCTCGAAGCCGGTGACGTGGGTGCCGCCCTTGGGGGTGGCGATGATGTTGACGAAGGAGCGCAGGGTGGTGTCGTAACCGGTGCCCCAGCGCAGCGCGATGCCCACCTCCAGCTGGCGGGTGACCTCGGTGGGCGTCATGTGCCCGAGGTCGTCGAGGACGGGCACGGTCTCCTTGAACGTGCCCTCGCCGTTGAGCCGCAGCACGTCGCTGATCGGCTTGTCGGGCGCCAGGAACTCGCAGAACTCGGTGATGCCGCCGTCGAAGCGGAAGGTCGTCTCCTCGACCTTGTCGCTCTCGGTCAGTCTCTCGTCACGGACGACGATGGTCAGCCCCGGGACGAGGAAGGCGGTCTGCCGGGCCCGGCTGTGCAGGCTCTCCAGGGCGAGCTTGGCGTCCTTGAGGAAGATCTGCCGGTCGGCCCAGTAGCGGATCCGGGTCCCGGTGCGGGTCTTGGGCACCTTGCGGACCCTGGTCAGGCCGTTCGCCGGCTCGAACGGGGCGTCCGGGCTGGTCTCGGTGAAGATGCCGGGGGTGCCGCGGCGGAAGCTGATCGCGTGGGTGTGACCGCTGCGGTCGACCTCCACGTCCAGCCGGGCGGAGAGCGCGTTGACGACGGAGGCGCCGACGCCGTGCAGGCCGCCGGAGGCCGCGTAGGAGCCGCCGCCGAACTTGCCGCCGGCGTGCAGCTTGGTCATGACGACCTCGACGCCGGACAGCCCGGTCTTGGGCTCGACGTCCACCGGGATGCCGCGTCCGTTGTCGCGGACCTCGACCGAGGCGTCGTCGTGCAGCACGACCTCGATCCGGTCGCAGTAGCCGCCGAGCGCCTCGTCGACGGAGTTGTCGATGATCTCCCAGAGGCAGTGCATCAGGCCGCGGCTGTCGGTGGAGCCGATGTACATGCCCGGGCGCTTGCGGACCGCCTCCAGGCCCTCCAGGACGAGCAGGTGCCGAGCGGTGTAGTTGGAACCGTCGTCACCGGCCAGCAGAGCGGACGGCACGGTCGTTTCGGCACTCACGCGGCACTCTCCTCGGTGAAGTCTCTGTCTCATCGGTCACGTCCGGACGGGTCCGGACCGTCCGCCAGTGCAGCACACCGCACCGACAGCCGTTCCCCTGTGTGTGCACACCCCTCCGCTGGGTGCACAGCACGACGAGCCGGTCCCGCGCAGCTTGTACGCGCTGCGCGAACAAGCGCCGCGCCGGATTGGCCGCGCCGGGGCTCCATCTCCTCCCGGTACCAGCGGTCCTGGCGGATCGTGGGACCGGGCACAGGCTCCGGAACTGCCGTTATGCAGGCTACCGGGGCCGGGGACGGGGCTTATGCTCCAACCCAGCAGAGGATTATGCTACGCGGACTCCGACACTCGGTTCCGATCGGGCGTTCGAGCGAGAGACGGATCCTGGGATTCGGTACGCATGAACCACCGGCCCCCGGGGCACGTCCTCATCAACACAGCAGAATCCTCAGAGAAGAAAAGCCACGAGCGGGAACGTTTTCGGCCTGGTTGGATGTTGACCCTGGTACGACAGCTCGTCGAGCTAGAGAAGAGGCGACGTGACTACTGTTCTGACCCCTGCGAGCCCGCTCACCGCGGCTGACCGCTGCGACCGCTGCGGCGCCCAGGCTTACCTGCGCGTCGTACTCGCAAGCGGTGGAGAGCTGCTCTTCTGCGCCCACCACGGCCGGAAGTTCGAGCCCGAGCTCAAGAAGATCGCCGTGGAGATACAGGACGAGAGCGGTCGACTGAGCGGCACCGCCGCGACGACCGACACCGACGAGCGCTGATCCCGGGCGCCACGCAACAGCAAGAGCGTCGAGCTGTGTCCGGTCGCGCACGGCGCGCGACCGGTGAGCCGGGGGGGGCGCCCCCCCCGGGGGCGGCGGGGGGGGGCGCGGGCGGCCGGGGAGCTGGCGAGGTAGCCGAGGGCCTGGCTGGAGGAC
>NZ_JBHXDN010000042.1:29204-84541 GCF_042726075.1 Kitasatospora sp. NPDC127035
CCCCTTCTTTCTGCGGGTGTTGTGGGGGGGGGGGGGGGGGGGGGGGGGGGGGGGGGGGGGGGTGCCCCCGCGCCGGGGGGGCGGCCCCCCCGGCTCCGACGTTTTCACGCCCGGACTCCCGTCGACCCTCCGCGGCGGACCGGTTACAGGACGGCGCGCACCGCGTCCGCGACCGAACCGATCCGGGTGTAGACGCCCGGGTGGGCGGCCTCGGCGCAGCCCGTGCCCCAGGAGACCAGTCCGGCGAGCCTGCCGGCGACCACCAGCGGCCCGCCGCTGTCGCCCTGGCAGGCGTCCCTGCCGCCCTGCTCCTCGCCCGCGCAGACCATGCCCCGGGCGTCGAAGCGGCCGTCCGCACCACCCGAGTACGCCTGCGCGCAGGTCTGGTCCGGGACGATCGGCACGTCGACCCCACGCAGCGTGGGCGAGTAGTCACCGTGACCGGTGCTGTCACCCCAGCCGTAGACCTGCGCCCTGGTGCCCGCCAGGTACGGCCCGGTCTCGCCCTGACCGACCAGTTCGATCACCGGCCGGGCCTCCTGGGACTCGCCGAGAGTGAGCACCGCCACATCGTTCATGTTGGTGGCGAAGGCGTAGTCGGGGTGGACCCAGACCGCCTGGACCGGCACCTCGCGCCCCGCCCCGCCCCGCAGGTCGTCCCGCCCCACCACGACCCTGAGGCCCGGGCGCTCCACCCGCTGCCCCCTGGACTCGTCGTAGAAGCAGTGCGCGGCCGTCACCACCTTGGTCGGAGTGACCAGCGCGCCGCCGCAGAACTGCCCCGAGCGCCCGGCGCCGAACTGCTGGCGACTGGCCAGCGCCACCACCCAGGGCCGGTCGGCGGTGCTCGCCGCCACACCACCGACGATCCGCCCCTTCGCCTGGGCGGCGGGCACCGCCGGCCCCAGGGCGATCAGCGGCGCGGGCAGGGCGGCCAGCAGGGTCAGGACGGCGGCCCGGCGGGCTCGGCGCACCGGGCGCACCGCGTGCGCCGTCGGCGAGTGCACCGGGGTCGGGGCGGCGGTCGGCAGGTCGGCGCGGTCCGGGCGGTCCGGGTTGGGCGACACCGTGTCTCCAGGTGGCTCGGCAGCAGCAGGCAACCGGCACAGCGTAGGTGAACGGCTACGGTGAGCGACCCCCTGCGGCCGCACAGCCACCCGGACGAGCGACAACGGCCACCCGGACGGTGACGCCGACCGCCCCCGAACAGCCCGAAGGCCCGGAGCGTTCGCTCCGGGCCTTCGGGCTGGACCTGCGACGGTCCGACGGATCAGTCCAGGTAGTCGCGCAGCACCTGCGAGCGCGACGGGTGGCGCAGCTTGGACATGGTCTTCGACTCGATCTGGCGGATGCGCTCACGGGTGACCCCGTACACCTTGCCGATCTCGTCGAGCGTCTTCGGCTGACCGTCCGTCAGGCCGAAGCGCATCGAGACCACGCCCGCCTCGCGCTCGGACAGCGTGTCCAGCACGGAGTGCAGCTGCTCCTGGAGCAGGGTGAAGGAGACCGCGTCGGCCGGGACGACCGCCTCGGAGTCCTCGATCAGGTCGCCGAACTCGCTGTCGCCGTCCTCACCCAGCGGGGTGTGCAGCGAAATGGGCTCGCGGCCGTACTTCTGGACCTCGATGACCTTCTCCGGGGTCATGTCGAGTTCCTTGGCCAGCTCCTCCGGGGTGGGCTCGCGGCCCAGGTCCTGGAGCATCTGGCGCTGGACGCGGGCCAGCTTGTTGATGACCTCGACCATGTGCACCGGGATACGGATGGTGCGGGCCTGGTCGGCCATCGCGCGGGTGATCGCCTGACGGATCCACCAGGTCGCGTAGGTGGAGAACTTGTAGCCCTTGGTGTAGTCGAACTTCTCGACCGCACGGATCAGGCCCAGGTTGCCCTCCTGGATCAGGTCCAGGAAGAGCATGCCGCGACCGGTGTAGCGCTTGGCCAGCGAGACGACCAGACGGAGGTTGGCCTCCAGCAGGTGGTTCTTGGCCCGGCGGCCGTCCTCGGCGATGATCTCCAGCTCGCGCTTGAGCTTGGGGGCGAGCTTGTCGGCGGCCGAGAGCTTGTCCTCGGCGAACAGGCCGGCCTCGATGCGCTTGGCGAGCTCGACCTCCTGCTCGGCGTTGAGCAGCGGGACCTTGCCGATCTGCTTCAGGTAGTCCTTGACCGGGTCGGCGGTGGCACCCGCCACGGCGACCTGCTGGGCCGGGGCGTCGTCCTCGTCGTCGTCGGAGAGGACGAACCCCTCCGACTCCTCCTCCGGAGCGTCACCCTCGGCGGCGGGCTTGTCGCCCGGGAGCGCCGCGTCCTCCAGCTCCTCCTCGCCGAGCAGCTCCTCCTCGCCGGCCTTGCCGGTCTTGGTGGCGGTGGTCTTCTTGGCGGCCGTCTTCTTGGCCGGGGCGGCGGCCTTCTTGGCGACCGCCTTCTTGGCGACGGCCTTCTTGGCGACGGCCTTCACGTCGGCGGCGACGCCTGTCCCCTCGACCGTGATCTCGGCGGACACCGTGCTGACCGGCGCGGCAGCGGCCGCGACCGCGGGGGTGGAGACGGGCGCACCGGGCGCGATGCGCACGGGCGGCTTGGTCGGAGTGGCGGGGGTCCGGGTGGTGACCGCCTTGGTGGCCGTGCGCTTGGTGGGGCTCTTGGCAGCGACGCTCTTGCGCTTGGCGCCGGCCGGTTCGGCCGCGCTGACCATGAGATCCACCCCCTCCTCAATCAGAACCTGGTTGAGGCTGCGCATGACGTTCTTCCACTTGGTGACCGGGATCTGGTCCGCCTCGAACGCC
Organism: Kitasatospora sp. NPDC127035; assembly: GCF_042726075.1. Classification (NCBI taxonomy): domain Bacteria; kingdom Bacillati; phylum Actinomycetota; class Actinomycetes; order Kitasatosporales; family Streptomycetaceae; genus Kitasatospora; species Kitasatospora sp. NPDC127035. The sequence continues at coordinate 31,988 of NZ_JBHXDN010000042.1, forward strand.
TGGCGTACGTCGTCACCGGCGATCTGCCCCTGGGCCTTGCCCCGCTCGATGAGCGCCAGCAGAGCCGCGGACTCGGCGATCTCGGGGGGAAGCGAACGGGATGTGCTGGCCGACACGAACAACCTCTCGGACGATGAGTGGACTCGAACCCGTACCGGCCGCCCGAGCGGGCGGGGAAGGAGATCGCGCGTCGGGCACGCGGTGTCGATTCCGACCGACTCGGGTTTGAGGACTGGGTTTGCAGGACGGCAGCAGCGCCGCGGACCAACACAGCATTCTGACACGTTGGGGTATTCCGGAGCTGCTCCCGCTCAGGAGACATCGCTGCTACACGTCAAGTGTTACGCATGGCCTTCGTGTCGCGGGTCACACCGTTCGCTCTCCGCGGCCCGGGGCCGACTTCCATCATCCCTCACTCGCGCCGAAGCCCGTCACCATGGACACGACACTTGGGCCACCGGGGCGACACCCGGCCCGTTCCGCCGCCCACCGCCCGGACACGCAGAGGCCCTCCGGCTGCGCCGTGGCGGCAGCCGGAGGGCCGGTGGTCGCGGGGAACGGGGGGAACACTCGACCCCGAACGGACCGCTCAGTGCTCCCGGGGCGCCGGGACCGACGGCTCGATCTCGGGGTGGACGGTGAGCAGCGCCCGCGTCGCGGCCTCGGCCGCGGTGCCGTCGCCGGCCCCGAGCGCGTCCACCAGCCGGGCGTGCAGGCTGACGGAGGCCTCGACCGGCCGCTCGCAGGAGATGACCGGGCCGCCGGACACCTGGAGCGCGCAGGCGACGATCCCGGAGAGGTGCTCCAGCATCCGGTTGCCGGCCAGCTGGAGGAGCAGCCCGTGCAGCTCGGCGTCGGCCCGGGTGAAGGTCGAGTGATCGGCCTGGGCTGCGGCGTGACCCATGATCTCGACCAGCTCGACCATGCGCTGCTGGACGTCCTCCCGGCCGTGGCCGGCGGCCAGCCGGGCCGCCAGCGGCTCGATCGCCCAGCGGAGCTCGAACAGCTCCCGGCGCTGCTCGTCCCGCTGGGGGCCGAAGGCGCGCCACTCGATGATGTCCGGGTCGAGCAGGTTCCAGTCGCTGACGGGGCGGACCCTGGTGCCGACGTTCGGCCTGGCACTGACCAGACCCTTGGCCTCCAGCACGCGCAGCGACTCGCGGACGACGGTGCGGGACACCTCGAACCGCTGGCCGATCTCCTCGGGGACGAGCGGCCGGTCGGCGCCGAGGTCGCCGGAGACGATCATCTGGCCGAGCTGCTGGACCAGCTGGCCGTGCAGGCCGCGGCCGCGGCTGCTGGTGGTCTTGCGGCCGACCCGGGCGAGGTCCGACTCGGCGCCCTCCCAACGGGGCGCCGGCGGGGTCGGCCGGTCGGCGTACGAGAAGCGGTCCAGGTCGCCGGAGCCGGGGATGGCCCCGTCGGCGGAACGGGCAGGGGTCATGGTGGGGTGCGCAAGGGTACTCACAGGTCCTTTGTCGGCGATCGGGGAGCACAGCTTGAGAATTCTCGTGAAAAGCACACGAAAGGGTGATCGACCGTGACTGGATAATTGACTTCTTATCAGGAAGAAACGCTCATTGCGGTCACTGGTGGCCGATCTTGGCGAACCGTCAGGGGCCGGACGCCGCCGTTCCGCGTCTCCACGCACCTCCCCGACGGCCGACCCGCAGTCCGTCCGCAGTCCGCCGGGCGGCCGTGTCCCGGCCCGCGGGGTGGCTCAGAGCGCCCGGCGCCGGGCCTGGACCAGCAGGGTGGTCAGCAGCAGTACCAAGGCCGGCGCCGTCACCGCGGCCAGCAACGCCGGGTCGGTCAGGGCCGACCCGCTCTCCGCAACCCGGCGGTCCCCGCCGTACACCCATCCGTACGCCCACTCGACCCCCGACTGGAACGGCAGCAGCTCCGCCGCCCGGGTCGGCCACGCCGTCCCGGTCTGCCGCAGCAGCAGCGCCACGCCCGACTCCAGCAGCGGCGGCAGCGCGCAGAGCAGCAGCACCCCGGCAGCGGCGCTGCGGGTGAGCGAGGCCGTCAGCACCCCGGTCCAGCCCGCCACGACCACCAGCAGGACGAAGGCCAGCAACGCGGCCGGCGCACCCTGCCCGGCCGCCAGTGCCACGGGCGCCAGCACGGTCGGCAAGTCGCCGAGCCCGCCCAGGCCGGCCGAGGCCAGCGCCTCCGCCACCCGACCGGAGAGCGCGGCCGGCTCGGACCACGCCGTCACCGTCGCCCCTGCCGGCAGTGCGAGGTGCACGGCCACCGCGTCGACCAGCAGCGTGACCAGCGCCAGCAGCGCCGCCACCGAACCGGTCACCAGCAGCTTGGCCGTCAGCAGCCGCACCCGGCGCGGGTACGACACCTGCGAGGCCGCCAGCCCCGGGTGCCGCACCTCGTGCCCGTACGACAGCGCCCCCAGCACCCCGGCCCCCAACGCGGCGAACGGCAGGGGCACCAGCGGCACCGTCGCCGTCAGCAGCCGCACCGCCGCCGCACCGTCCAGCCCCCCGTCGGGCAGTTGCCCCGCCAGCACGGCGGCCACCGCCGCGTCACAGAGCACCACGGCACCGAGCAGCAGCCAGGTGGAACGCAGGCCGCGCAACCGGCGCAGCTCGTAGGCCAGAACTCGCACGGTTCACTCGCTCCGAAGGTCGATGGTGGCGGGGGTGACGGGAAGGACGGCGGCTCCGTGGCCGGGTGCCTCTGCCCCGGCCGACCCGGCGGAGGTCCACACCGGGGCGGGAGCGGGGGTGGGCGTGGGCAGAGCCGGCAGCGCGTGTGCCGGCGCCGCGGCCGGGAGGGCTGCGGAGGCGTGCTCGGGTGTCCCGGTCGCCGGTGCAGCCCCGCGGGCCGGCCCGGCCTCCCCGGAATTCGCCGGGGCAGCAGCAGGGTCGGATCCGGAGGCCCGAAGCGAGCCCGAAGCCGGCGCCGGAGTCGGAGTCGGAGTCGTTGCCGCAGCCGCAGCCGCCGCCGACAGCGAGCGCGACCCGGTCGGCATCCGGCCGTGACCGGCGGGCCCGGAGTACGCCGGCAGCCCGCGCGCCCCTGCGGGGTCGGCCGCCCGGCGCTCCGTGACGGCGCGGTCGTCGCCCGCCCCGGTCGGCGGCACGGGCGTCCGCGGGGACCGTACGCCCGACTCCGCGAGGGGCTGGGCGAGGCGGCCGAGACGGACGGTGTCGTCGGTCGTCAGGTCGTCGGAGGGCACCGCGTGTTCGGGGAACGCGGATACCGGCGTGACGCCGGACCGGGCCAGGTCGTTCAGGCCGTCCCGGAAGAGCCGGTCCACGGCGACCGTCGGGGAGGTGTCCGCGTCCTCGTCCTCGACCGGACGCGCGGCCCGGGCCTGGGCCTGGGTCTGGGTCTGGGCCGGAGCCCGGTCCTGGAGCCGCACCCGGGCCGGGTCCTGAACGGACGTCGGGGCCTGAACCTGCGCCGGTGCCGGAGGCGGGGTCACGGCCGGAGGCGGGGTCTCCGCGGGCGTGAGCGGGGGCTGGAGCCGGGGTGCCGGTGCGGATCCGGGCCGGCGGGCCGCACGTCGGCCGGCCCGCCCCGTGATCGCCGACAGCGCGGTCGCGGCCGAGACGGCGACCGGGGCCACGGCCGGCCCGGGTGCGACCGGCAGCGCGAGGGTGGGCGAGGGCGTCTGGTCCCGCTCGGCGGCGGCCGGCTGCGGCACCGGGGCCGGCTCCGCCGACACCTGGGGCAGCGCGACCGTCCGGTCCGCTCCCCCTGCCCCGAGCTCCGCCTTCCGGCCTCCACCGGTCGGCTCCCGCCGCTCCTCCGGAGCCCCCTGATCCCGCTGCGCCTTCGCCGGGCGGTCCTGTCCCGCCCGGTTCTGGAGGTGAAGGTGCCCGGAGCGCCCGGACCCGACCGGCAGGGCGGCCCGGGGCGCGGGCTGCTCGACCACGCGGTCGGCCAGCTCGTGCAACAGGATGCCGTTGCGGTAGGCGAGTTCACCGATCTCGGTACGGCCGATCCCGGCCACCGCGAGACCGGCCCCGCCGTCGCGGCGGACCTGCGCCCCCTGGCCGACCAGCAGGTCCGCGAGCCGCGCCATCTGCGGCCCGCGGACGGCGACCTCCGGGCTGAGCCGGGTGCGGCGGAACTCCGTCACCGGCTGGTCGGCCACCAGCCGGCCCTGGTCCAGGGTGATCACCCGGTCAGCGAACCGGGCGGCGTCCTGCGGAGTGCGGGTGGTGACCAGGACCGTCCCGCCCGCGACGCCGAAGGAGCGCAGGAAGGACTGGAACCACTCCGCGTTGCGCGGCGAGAGCCCCTCGGTCGGCGCGTCCAGCAGCAGGATCCCCGGGTCGCCGAGCAGCGCGGCGGCGAGGGCCAGCCGCCGGTGCATCCCGGGTGAGAAGGTCCGCAGGCGCTGGTCGGCGACGGCCGCCAGCCGGGTCTGTTCCAGCAGCTCGTCGGCCCGGCTCGCCGGGACCCCGACGGCCGCCGCCAGCATCCTGAGGTGACCGCGCGCCTTCCGGCCGGGGTGCCCCGCGGCGTCCGCGGCTCCGCCGGCCCGGCCGGGGTCGGGCAGCACCACGCCGACCTCGCGCTCGGGCCGCCGCAGCCGGCGGTAGGTGCGGCCGTCGAAGAGGGTCACGCCCCGGCCGCGTTCGAGTTCGAGCATCAGCCGCAGGGCGGTGGACTTGCCCGCGTCCTCGGGACCGAGCAACGCCGTCACCATGCCGGGACGGGCGTCGAAGGTCAGATCCAGTACCGCCGGCGGACCGCCCCGTCGGTAGACCTTGGTCAGTCCGGTGATCTGGATCATCGCTGGCTGCTCCCATGCCTCGGCCGACCCGGTCTGCGTGGCGCGGGGTCGTGCCCGCACGGCTCCGCGCCAGCACATTAGGGGGCCGGTCCGGAGATTCCGGGCATTGTGGGGGCGGCACGGGCCCGACGCCCGCGCACCTCACCCGATCAGGGGACAATCCGATCCTGCGAGGAGACCCGGGTAGCCCGGGAGAGCGAGCGAACCACCACGGCGTGCGAGGGGACCGCGACGCGGCCGGGAGGGGCGGGGAGGGGCAGGGCGGGAACGCCGCAGCACCGGTGGCACGCGGTGCGTCCGGACGACGCCGGGGGCGGAGGGAGCTCGGGGGCTCAGGACTCCGGGCGCAGCATCGGCGGGTTGAGCACGTTGGCCCCGCCGGAGGTGAAGAGCTGCGCCGGGCGCCCGCCCTGACGCGTCGTGGTGCCGCCCGAGGGAAGCAGGAACCCGGGTGTGCCGGTCACCTTGCGGTGGAAGTTCCTCGGGTCGAGCGCCACACCCCAGACCGCTTCGTAGACCCGGCGCAGCTCGCCGACGGTGAACTCGGTCGCGCAGAAGGCCGTCGCCAGCGAGGAGTACTCGATCTTGGAGCGAGCGCGCTCCACTCCGTCGGCCAGGATCAGCCCGTGGTCGAAGGCGAGCGGGACCCCGTCGACGGGGTCCGGGCCGAGCAGTTCGGTGACGGGTGCCCAGCGTGCGCCGCTGGCGTCGCCGCCGGCGCGCGGGGTCGGCAGGTCCGGCGCGAGGACCAGGTACGCCACGCTGACCACCCGCATCCGGGGGTCGCGCTGGGGGTGGCCGTAGGTCGCGAGCTGTTCCAGGTGGGCGCCGGCGGTGCCGGGGCCGACCGCGTCGTGTCCGGGGGCGGAGTGGGCGCGCAGACCGGTCTCCTCGGCGAGCTCCCGGGAGGCCGCCTCGGCGAGGCCCTCGTCGGGGCGGACGAAGCCTCCGGGGAGGGCCCAGTAGCCCTGGTAGGGAGGCTCACCCCGTCGGACCAGCAGGGCACAGAGCGCGTGCTCGCGCACCGTCAGCACCACCAGGTCGACCGTGACAGCGAACGGGGGGAAGGCCGACGGGTCATAACGCGACATGGCGACGATCATAGTCGTCTCTCTGACGATAAGCACAGGCCCGCGTACGGACGGTCCGCAGGAGGGCGGGCCCGGCCGACGGCCGGGCCCGCCCCGCGCGGCAGGGGCGGCGTCAGCGGGCGACCAGTTGCAGCTCTGCGGACGCCTCCTCCACCATCGCGACCCCGATCCGGCTGACCCGCACCGAGAACGGCTCGCCCGCGACCCGCAGACCGGTCAACTCCAGCTCTCCGAGCGGCGCGGTGCTGGCCGGGCGGACCAGTACCCGCCCGCCCGGGACATCGGGGCGGACGCCGGCCAGCGCGAACACCGCGTGCGCGGCCCCGGCGGCCGAGACCGCCGCCGGGCGGCAGGCACCCGGGTGCGGCACCGGCGGGCAGCCCGGCGTGCGCTGCTCCCCCGCGTACATCTCGGGCAGCCGGCCCTCGAAGTGGGCGGCGGCGGAGAGCAGACCCTCCAGCAGCGCGCCGGCCTCGTTCTCGTGGCCGGCCTCGGCGAGCCCGGCGATGGCGAGGGCGGTCTCGTGGACCCGTACCGCGCCGCTTCGGTGGCCCAGCGGGTTGAACCGGGGCGACTTGGCGCTCAGCGTGCGCAGCCCCCAGCCGCTGTCGAGCTCCGGCGCGGCCAGCCGATGGGCGAGCAGCCTGGTCTGCTCACGGTCCAGCAGGCTCTCGTGCCGGCCGCCCTCGGCCGAGAGCCCCGGGTCGAGGAGGTGGACCAGGCTGGAGGCGACGGCGGGCAGCGGCTGGCCGCCCGGGGCGAGACCGGCGGCCGGACGGCCGCCGGAGAGGTCGTCCACCCAGAACCGGTCGCGGAACCGTGCGCGCAGTCCGGCCGCCCAGCTCCGCCACTCCTCGGCGCCGGGCCGGCCGAAGGCCGCCAGCAGGTCGGCCCCGTGCAGGGCGGCACGGTGCGCCTGGGCCTGGACCTCTGCCCGGGCGGGCACCGGGTGGGCCGACCTCTCCTCGACCGGCCGGCTGAGGTCGGTGACGAAGCCGTCGACCAGGCCCTCGCGCAGCGCCGCGAGCGCGCGCTCGGCGGCCGGGAGGAGCTCGGCGACCTCCTGCCGGGGCAGGCCCCAGCGCCAGGCCTCGGCCAGCACGGTGACGAACAGCAGCGTCGCCTCGGTGGCGGTACAGGTGGGCGGCAGTTCGGGGCCACCGTGCCGCAGGGCCCCCGGCAGCAGACCCTCGGGGCGGTGACCGCCCTGGCCGGGGACGGGCGCCGGCTGCTGACGGCGGGCCAGGGCCCGGAGGGTGCCGGCGGCGAGCCGGGTGCCGAGCGGCAGTGCCAGCCGGGCCGCCCAGAGCGCGTCGGCCGGGGCGAGCCCGAACCGCCAGGGTGCGCCGGAGGCGGGGTAGAGGTCGGTCGGCCGGTCGGGGTCGGCGAACAGCAGCCCGCCGAGGGCGTCCAGGGAGCGTGCCACCACCAGTGCGGCCCGGGGGTCGTCGCAGCGCACCTCGGGCTCGGCCCAGGGCAGCGGGACTCCGGTGCCCCGACCGCCGGGCGGTCGCGGGCCGGGCAGGGTGGTCTCCAGTTCGGCCCGCAGCTCGACCGACCAGCGGGCCCCGGGCTGGACCTCCAGGTCCCAGCGCAGCACACCGGCGCCGGCCAGGACGGCGTGCGGAGACGGCTGGGCACTGACCGTGGCGCTGTGGGTGGGCCCCGCCCAGCGCAACCCGGAGGACTGCACCTGGCCGGGCAGGTCCGGCGGCCGGTGGCCGGCGGCGATCTCGCCGACCGGGCCGAGGTCGGTGCCGAGCGCGATCTCCAGCGGGAGCCGGGCCGCGCGGCTGCCGGTGTTCCGCACCGTCACGGTCTCGACGCCGTCGGCGTGGCGCAGCCGCTCGACGGTGAGCGCCGGATCGGGGTCGAGGTCGCCGGGGAGCCGGACGGCCCCGAGGAAACGGGCCTGCGCCGCGGTGGTGAGGGTGCCCTGGAGCGGGAGCGGCTCGATCCCGCCGAGCCGCAGCTCCATCCGGGCGACCACGCGGACCCCCGAGCGGTAGAAGCCGTGCAGGCCGTGCCCGCGCAGCTGGCCGTCCGGCCCGGAGGCGGCCATCGCCGGTGCGTTGACGCAGAGCACCGCGTGGTGGGCGGCGGCCGGCTGCGGGCGCGGCGGCGCCGACCGGGCCTGGCCGCCGGGCGCTCCGGGCTGGGCCGGATCCGGTCGGCCGACCGGTCTGGGCGCGCCGACCACACTCTCGGCCGGCATGGCCTGTGGTGGCCTCATCGCGGTCACCGGACTCTCCTCCCCTCGGCGGTCCGGTGGCCGTTCAGGGCCGGTGGGCCGCGAGCATGTTCGATCGCGTGCTGGTGGTGTCTCGGGCCGACGGACCTCTCCGTCGGCCGGTGTGCCGTGCCTGGCCGTACCCGGTACCGGGCCGTGCCATGCGGGACGCGATACCGGGTCGGTATCGGCTCCGCGCCGTTCCCGGGCGTCCCGTCGCGCCCGGTCGTTCACCGGACCCGCCCGGCGCGCCGTCGGGTCCGACGTCCCGCGGCGGCGGTGACGTCATGCCCGGCCGGTGCCCCGCGCGGACCGCTGCCGCGGAGCGGCGGTCCGTTCCGCACCCCGCCGCTCGGGGCCGGCACCGCCACCTGCACGGGTGCCGTGTCGGCCGACCGTCCGGACGGTACTCCGGGCCCGACGGCGGATCCGGACGGGGCGTGGTGCCGGGCCCGGGGCCCCCGGGGTCAACGCCGGAGACCGTCCACAGGTCACGCCCGCCGGCTTCGACCGCGGTACCCGCCCGGGATTCCGGGCGTGCGTGCCGTTGGTGCTCGCGGACCCGCCGGGGCTTTCGCTGTGACTCCGCTCCGGTACCGGTCCGGTGCCGCCTCCCCGCCGTCCTGCGGGCCGTCGAGGCCCGGTCCGTCGGGTGGCCGTCCTGGACGGTGACCGCCGGGCCGGTGCTCGGCCGCGGCCAGGATACGGTGCGGGGATCGCGGCCCCGCCACCGGCAACCCCGGTGGGGGCCGACGCGATCGCTGTGACCAGCAGAGACCGAGGAGTTGTATGTCCACCCCCAGCCGGCTGCCCGGGATTGTCAGCACCGACCACGTCTTCCAGCTGCCCCTCGACCACAGCGCCCCACAGGGCGAGCAGATCGAGGTGTACGCCCGCGAGGTGGTCGCCCCGGGCCGCGCGAAGGACGACGACCTGCCCTGGCTGCTCTTCCTCCAGGGCGGCCCGGGAGGCAAGGCCGGCCGCCCGCTCGGCCGGGACGGCTGGCTGGAGCGCGCCCTCGACGACTACCGGGTGCTCCTCCTCGACCAGCGCGGAACCGGGCGCTCCACGCCCGCGACCCGGCAGACGCTCGCCCGTCGCGGTGGCGCCGAGGAGCAGGCCGACTACCTCGCGCACTTCCGTGCCGACTCGATCGTGCGGGACGCCGAGCTGATCCGCCGCCGGCTGCTCGGCGAGGACCGCCGCTGGAGCCTGCTCGGCCAGAGCTTCGGCGGCTTCTGCACCCTCACCTACCTCTCGATCGCGCCCGAGGGACTGGACCAGGCCTTCGTCACGGGTGGCCTCGCCGGGCTGCGCAGCTCCGCAGACGACGTCTACCGGGCGGCCTACCCCCGGGTCGTCCGCAAGAACGAGGGCCACTACGACCGCTTCCCCGAGGACGTGGCAGGCGTGCGGCGGATCGCCGCCCACCTCTCCGACTCCCCCGCCACCCTGCCCGGCGGCGGGCTGCTCACCGTCCGGGCCTTCCAGGCACTCGGCATGCTGCTCGGCAGCGGCAGCGGCTCCGGCACCCTGCACTACCTGCTGGAGGAGGCCTGGGTGGAGGGCACCGACGGCCCCGAGCTCTCCGACACCTTCCTGGCCGGTGCCGAGGCGCAGCTCTCCTTCGCCCAGGGCCCGCTCTACGCCGTCCTGCACGAGTCGATCTACGGCCAGCGTTCGGTGGACCCCGCCGGCACCGCCTGGTCCGCCGAGCGGGTCCGCGCGGAGTTCCCGGCCTTCGACGCCCGGGCCGCTCTGGAGTCCGACGCGCCGGTGCTGTTCACCGGCGAGATGATCTACCCCTGGATGTTCGACACCGACCCCGCGCTGCGACCGCTGAAGGAGACCGCGGACCTGCTCGCCGCCCGGACCGACTGGCCCGACCTGTACGACCCGGCGCGGCTCGCCGCCAACGAGGTGCCGGTGGTGGCGGCCGTCTACCACGACGACATGTACGTCGACACGGCCGACTCCCTGGCGACCGCCCGGGCCGTCCGGGGGCTGCGGACCTGGATCACCAACGAGTGGGAGCACGACGGCCTCCGGGTCAGCGACGGCAAGGTGCTCGACCGCCTGATCGCGATGGCCCGCGGCGAGGCGTAGCCGCGCCTGCCGGCGAGCCCCGGCCGGTCCCGGCGCCCGGCGGGCACCCGGACCGGACCGGGCGGTGCTCGCGCGGGGCTCCCGGATCACCGGGACGTCCGGGCTCCGGCCGGCGCACTCCGCACGCCCCGGCACCGGCCTCGGCGGGCGGGGGTCGGTGAGACCGGTGCCGCCCAGGGCGAGGAGCGGCTGATCCGTGCCCGCCGGGTGGAGCGCGGTCGCTCCGCCGGGCGGCAGCCCGGCAGCCCCGGCAGGAGACGCGGCACCGGCTCCGCACCGGTCCGACCGCCGCGCACTCGGGCAGCGCCCGACGGCCCCGCGAGGTCCGACGAGCCGGACCTACCGGTCGCAGCGACGACTGCGGCCGGCTCGGGCGGGGTCTCCGTCGGATGCCCGGAATCCGGGGCGGCGCCGGGCACCGGGCCGCTCGCTCCTCCGGACGGCGGCGATCCCTCGGGCCGTGCCCGGCGGCCACGCCTGCGACGGCGGCGGGCCTTCGCCGTCGCGGAGCCGCCCGGCCGGTCGGACCCGCCGGCCCGGTCCGGCGGCGCCGGGTCACCCGCTCCTGCCCCGCCCGGCCCGGTGTCCGTCGGCTCCCCACCTGCGGGCTCGGCCTCCGCAGACTCGGTGTCCGGATGCTCGACCTCCACGGGCTCGACCGCGACCGGCCCGGCAGCATCGGGGGCCTCGCCACCCGGACCGGTACCGGCCCGCCCGCCGTCGGCCTGAGCCTGAGCCTGAGCGACGGTCGGCCCCACCGCCGACGTCCGCTCCCGCTCGGTGCGGCGGCGGCGCTCCGCCTCCACGCTCGCCAGCAGCGGTTCGACCGTGAAGCCACCGTTGAGCGACTCGTACAGGAGCTGGGCCAGCAGGTAGGACGGCGCGAGACGGAGCGTGTGCGCGAGCACCACACGCGCCGTGGCGGTGTCTCCCGCGACCCAGGAGACCCAGGCCAGCAGGGTGAGCGGCGGCGGCGCGTAGCCCGTGTAGGGCGGCACGCAGCGGGTGGCGAGGAACCGCCAGAGCCGCTGGGCGGACGCCAGCTCGCCCGGCCTGGCGTACTCGGCGGCGCGGTCCCGGATCACCCGGTCCTGGAGCACCAGCAGCAGCCGGGCCGTCCGGTCCTCGTCGAGCTCGACGGCGCCCGCCATGAACGCGGCCACGGCCCCGTCGAGCAGCCGGGCGCTCTCCTCCCGGCCGAGCGACGGCCGCCGCCCCGCCGCCGGACCGCCCTCGGCCCGGGCGATCGCCCGCCGCTGGGGGCCGGCGGCGGGCGGGCCGACCGGCGCCAGCCCGGCGACGATCTCCTTGCGGCTCCCGCGCGGGGCGAGGCCCGCGACGGTGGCAGCCACCGCGACCGGGCCGGGCCCGGGAGCGCTGCCGATCGGGTTGCCCGCCGGATCGCAACTGCACCCGTCACGCCGGCAGAGGAAGGACCACCAGCGACCGGCCGAGACGCAGAGCGCCTCCTTGACCCGCACCCCGCGGCTCTCGAAGGCCAGCCGCAACCGCTCGGCGAGCGGCCGCAGCCGCTCGTCCGTCGGCGGACCGTGATCACGGCCCGGGTCCTGACAGAGGTAGAGGAGGACCTGGACCGGCCGCTCGCCCTGCTGCTCGGAGAGCCCGACCAGCAGGTCGGCCGTCTCCTCGGCGGCGGCCGGCCACTCCTCCGGCGACTCGGGGATGTCCAGCCGGATCACCCCGCCCTGGCGGAGGTCCGGGGATCCGAGACCGACCGCGACGATGCTGTCGTCGGGGAAGAACCCGAGGAGGTAGGGCAGCAGCTCGGCCATGTCGGCCGGGCCCCGCATGGTGATCGGCCGGCCGCCGGGGCCGTCGCCGAAGGGGAGCGCGATGCGTTCGTTGTTCATGGCCGGAAGACTGGCGCAATTCGCCGGAGCCTCCGGATTTTTCTTTTTCCCCTGTGGATAAACCCCGCCTGTGCATAACTCCTCCCTCGTTCGGCTCAACACGCACCACCCTCCAGGGGGACATTTGACGGCCGTTCAGCAGTACAGATGATGAAATACGGCCCCGATCCACCCACGCGTGACCGGCCGCCGTTCGCCGCTTGTCGGCACCTCGGGGTTACATGGACGCCATGCAGCAGCCGAAGACCCACACCACCGCCACCGCCGCCGACCGCGCCGAGGTCCGGACCCGGGCCGAGGCCGTCCTGCGCGAGCTGGCCGGCCCGGGCGCCACGCTCCGCGAGGACCAGTGGACGGCCATCGAGGCGCTGGTCGTCGACCACCGGAGGGCCCTCGTGGTCCAGCGCACCGGCTGGGGCAAGTCCGCCGTCTACTTCATCGCCACCTCCCTGCTGAGGGCCCGGGGCGCCGGACCGACGGTCATCGTGTCCCCGCTGCTCGCCCTGATGCGCAACCAGGTGGAGTCGGCCGCCCGGGCCGGCATCCACGCCCGCACCATCAACTCCGCCAATACCGACGAGTGGGACACCGTCCAGGCCGAGGTCGCCGCCGGGGCCGTCGACGTACTGCTGGTCAGCCCCGAGCGGCTGAACAACCCGGACTTCCGCGACCAGGTGCTCCCGAAGCTCGCCGCCTCCACCGGCCTGCTGGTGGTCGACGAGGCCCACTGCATCTCCGACTGGGGCCACGACTTCCGCCCCGACTACCGCCGGCTGCGCACCATGCTCGCCGACCTCTCGCCGGGCGTCCCGGTGCTGGCCACCACCGCCACGGCCAACGCCCGGGTCACCGCCGACGTCGCCGAGCAGCTCGGCACGGGCACCGGCGACGCGCACGCCCTGGTGCTGCGCGGGCCGCTCGACCGCGAGAGCCTCACCCTCGGCGTGCTCGCACTGCCCGACCCGGCGCACCGGCTGGCCTGGCTCGCCGACCACCTCGACCGGCTGCCCGGCTCCGGCATCGTCTACACCCTGACGGTCGCCGCCGCGGACGAGGTGACGGCCTTCCTGCGCGAGCGGGGTTTCGCGGTGGCCGCCTACTCCGGCCGCACCGAGGACGCCGAGCGCCGCACCGCCGAGGCCGATCTGCTCGCCAACCGGGTCAAGGCGCTGGTCGCCACCTCCGCCCTGGGCATGGGCTTCGACAAGCCGGACCTCGGCTTCGTGGTGCACCTCGGCTCGCCCAGCTCCCCGATCGCCTACTACCAGCAGGTCGGCCGTGCCGGGCGCGGGGTCGACCGGGCCGAGGTCCTGCTGCTGCCCGGCCGGGAGGACGAGGCGATCTGGCGCTACTTCGCCTCGCTGGCGTTCCCGCCCGAGGAGCAGGTGCGCCGGACCATCGACGCACTCGCCGAAGCCGGCCGCCCGCTCTCCACCGCCGCCCTGGAGCCCCGGGTGGACCTGCGCCGCGCCCGGCTGGAGACCATGCTCAAGGTCCTGGACGTGGACGGCGCCGTCCGGAGGGTCAAGGGCGGCTGGACGGCCACCGGGCAGAGCTGGGAGTACGACACCGCCCGCTACGCCAAGGTCGCCGCCTCCCGCGAGGCCGAGCAGCGGGCGATGCGCGAGTACGCGGCGGGCACCGACTGCCGGATGGAGTTCCTGCGCCGGCAGCTGGACGACGAGCAGGCCGCCCCCTGCGGCCGGTGCGACAACTGCGCCGGACCGCTGCACGGTCCGGAGGTCTCGACCGAGGCCCTGGAGGCGGCCCGGGCCTCCCTCGGCCGGCCCGGGGTCGGTTTCGAGCCCCGTCGGCTCTGGCCCACCGGGATGGACGCGCTGGGCGTACCGCTCAAGGGCCGCATCCCGGCCGGAGAGCAGGCCGAGACCGGCCGGGCCCTCGGCCGGCTCTCCGACATCGGCTGGGGCAACCGCCTGCGGGCGCTGCTCGCCGACCAGGCCCCCGACGGGCCGGTCCCGGGCGAGGCGGTGGACGCCCTGGTGACCGTCCTGGCCGACTGGGCGCGCGGTCCGGGCGGCTGGGCCGGCCCGGCCGCGGCCGACGGCGGCCGACTCGACCGGCCGGTCGGCGTGGTGACCATGGCCTCGTCCCGCCGGCCCCGGCTGGTCGGCAGTCTGGGGGCCCGGATCGCCGAGATCGGGCGGCTCCCCCTGCTCGGACAGATCGAGTACGCGACCGGACAGCCCCCGCACGGGTCGCGCAGCAACAGCGCCCAGCGGCTGAACGCCCTGGCCGGTGCCCTCGTCCTGCCGCCGGAGCTGGAAGCGGCGGTGGCGGCCGCGGGCGGGCCGGTCCTGCTGGTGGACGACCTGGTCGACTCCGGTTGGACGGTCACCGTGGCCGCCCGGTTGCTGCGGCGGGCCGGTGCCGGTGCGGTGCTGCCGCTGGTGCTGGCGGTGCAGGGCTGACGGCCGGTCCGGAGCCGATCGACTCATATCACCCGAATGGAGTAATTAAGGAGATCACCGGAACGCGGCCGGCCCCGGCGGACACCGCCGGGGCCGCCACCGGCGGAAAGGCGGGACGGAGTTGCGCGGGACACTTCGCGGCATCCCTCAGGCGGCCCGGATCACGATCCGGCAGCAGTCGGGTAGCACTCGCACGAACGTGGAATATATCCGGCAGAACGTTGGCTTTCGGGCGGCGTTCATCATTTCATCGTTGCCGCTCCCGCCCGGCTACCCTGAGAATCGGACCGTACCCGGAACCCGGTCCCGTCGACCAGGTCTTCGGCGTACGCAGGTACCCGCGCGCCCGTGGGTCGGGAAGGAGGATTGTGATCAACGGCATCGACCGAGGTCAGTATCCCCTCGCCCGGAGCTCCTCGCCCAGACGGGTGCTCGACCTGCAGACCTGGACGGCCTCGGGGATCCCGCTGCTCCGCGATCCGCGCGAGTTCGTGCTGGAGCTGCACCAGCGCCACCTGCCCCAGCCCGGCACGGTCGTGGTCGCGGTCCTGGACGCGCTGCACCGGCTGACCGGGTCGGCCTCGTTCGCACCCCGCCCGCACAACGAGGACGGCTGGCTCCACCGCAACGCGATCCTCACGCACCTGCGCCAGGTCGTCCCGCACGACCTGCGCCTTCCCACCCCGACCCGGACGGCCGTGCTGCTGAGCTGCCGGGAGGGCGCGGCCGGCTGGACCGAGCAGGACGGCGCCTGGATGTGGGCGCTCCAGGACGCGGCCACCCTGCACGGGCTGCGCTGCGGCGCGTACGTGGCCCTGACCCCGGTCGGCTGGCAGATCCTCGGGGACGGACGGAGCGGGCGCAATCCGAACGCGGCTTCATGGGCGGACGGACCGGTCCACACCGTGACGGAACTGCCCCCGCGTTCGGCCCTCGACGGCCAGCGCGGCCAGCGGACACTGCGGCAGGCGGCGCCCGAGCGGCCCCGGCGCGGCGAACGGCCACAGCGGTCTCGCCAGTCCGAACACCCGTGGACACCCGCCCGGGTCACGGCCATCGAGCCGACCCGCCGCACCGGCACCCGCTGACGCGACCACCCGCCCGTCCCGGGGCCGGCGCCTGCAGCGGACCCGGCCCACCGGCCGAGCGAGGCGGTCGGGGAGTCCGGACGCCGACCGGGAGTGGCGCAGGCCCCGCGGAAACGTCGAGGCCCGGCACCAGCGGTACCGGGCCTCGAAGATCCGAAGGGTCTCAGGCGGGCAGCCGGCCGCCGGTCGGTGCTCCGGCGCCCGCGAGGGCGGCCGGGGCGGGAGCGGTGCCACCGCAGACCACCAGCAGCGAGTCCGCGTGCTGGAGTGCCTTGGCATGTGCTGCGGCGACGCGGCCGGCCGAGCCGGCAGCGACGGCCAGGACGACGACCGCACGGCGGGCCGGGCGGGTCAGGTCGGCGTCCGCGTAGAACACGTCGCCGCCCTCGGCGAGCTGCGCCCAGTAGCGCTCCTCGCCGAAGGTGAGTTCGTGCTGTTGCCACGGATGCGCCGCGCCGACCGTCAGCACCAGGATGTCTCCCGGGTCACGGCCGGAGTCCAGCAGCCGGTCGACCGTCTCGTCGGCCCGGTCCAGGGCCTCCGCCCCGGTGGCCGGCACATGCCGGATCTCGATCGACGCGGTCCGCGACGGCGGGGGCGGCGGGGTGGGCTTGGGAATCTGGTTCGGGCGCGGCGGCGGCCCCGGACGGTTCGCACGCGCGGGTGCCGGACGCGGCGGTGCCGGACGCGGGCCCGGTACCGGGGCCGACGCGGTGGCGGCCGACGGTACGGCGGTGTTCGCGCTGCCGGTGGCAGGCGTACGGAGGGCGTGTGCGTCCGATTCACGGGGGCTTGGAACGCCGGGGCCCGGGAGGCTCTCGCTGATCTCCGGCTCCTCGGGGAAGACAGGCATACCCGGATATCTATCAAATGCCGGTCGGACGCGCACGGGCGCCCCACCTGTTGGTCACCGCGAACCTCGCGGTCCGGCCCCCGACCCTCCCCGACGGCCCGTCAGAAACCCAGCGCCAGCTGTTCGCCGACCGGCTCCGCCGAACCCGCTCCGCCCACCCCGGGAAGGGGCCGGCTCCGCTTCAGGTGGCGCCATTTGGGCAGTCCGTCCAGATATGACCAGGAGAGGCGGTGGTGTTCGGTCGGCCCGAACTCCTCCAGCGCGGCCCGGTGGACCGGGGAGGGATAGCCGGCGTTGTCGGCGAACCCGTACTCGGGGTGCGCCTCCCCCAGTTCGGCCAACAGTCCGTCGCGGTGGACCTTGGCGAGCACCGAGGCGGCCGACACGCAGATGCACGACTGGTCGCCCTTGATCACCGTGCGCACCTGCCAGGGGCCGCCGAGGTAGTCGTGCTTGCCGTCCAGGATCACCGCGTCCGGCTCCACCGGCAGCGCCTCCAGCGCCCGGACTGCGGCCAGTCGCAGCGCCGCCGTCATCCCCAGCTCGTCACACTCCAGGGCCGAGGCGTGACCGAGCGCGTACGCGCCGACCCAGTCGGCGAGCACCGGGGCGAGCGCCTCGCGGCGGCGCTCGGTGAGCAGTTTGGAGTCGGTCAGCCCCTCCGGCGGCCGGCGCAGTCCGGTGACGGCCGCGCCGACGGTCACCGGCCCGGCCCAGGAGCCGCGCCCGACCTCGTCGAGACCGGCCACGACCTTGGCGCCGGCCCGCCGGAGCGAGCGCTCGACGGAGTGCGTCGGCGGGACGATGGGCATGTCGGAATCCGTTCAGCTGGGCGGACTCCAGCGTATTCCACCCGCCGCAGGACCCGGGAAGGCCCGGGGCGGGCCGGGAACACCCGCACCCCGGCCCCCGGCCTCAGTTCCGCATCAGCGGGACCATGACCTCGTCCACCAGCTCGGTCGCGAACTCCGGGCCCACCCGCCCGCCGCAGATCTTGACCCGGTACAGCAGCATCGCCGGCGCCAGGTCGGCGACCATCGACGTGACCGCGCCGGGCCGGACGTCGCCGCGCTCGGCGCCGCGCCGGAGGATGTCCAGAATGACCCCCTTGGTCGGTTCGATCACCCGCTGGGCCATGAAGTCCTTGAACAGCGCGGCCTGTTCGTGATCCAACTCGGCCATCAGCGCGTGCATCGCACCACCGGAGCGGGAGTGCACGACGGCGGCGAAGCTCTCGACGAGGTAGAGGAGTTCCTCGCGGGCGGACCCGAGGTCCGGAGTGTCGGAGGGGCGTGGCAGAGTGGAGTCCAGGGCGTCGATGACCAGTTCGACCTTGGAGGCCCAGCGCCGGTACAGCGCGGCCTTTCCGGTCCGGGCTGCCTGGGCGACCCCTTCCATCGTCAGCCGCGCGAACCCGCCGGAGGTGAGCTGGTCGAGCGTCGCATCGAAGATCGCGGTCTCCAGCTCCTTCCCCCGCCGCCGGACCGGTCGACGCAGGGCCTCGGCCGCGATCCGTACGGGACAGGGTCCCGAGGCGGCCTCGGTCGACCGCTCGACGGGCCTCTCGCCCGGCCGTTCGACCGCCCGGCCGGTCGACCGAACCGCCGCCTGGCGCCGCACCAACTGATCCATTGTCACCAACCTTAGGGAACGGTTGCGTTCATAATCACGCCCACGCTATCGTCCACAGTAGTGAACGATTCCGTTCCTTCATAGTCCGCGGGACGCCGCCGGACCGTTCCGGACCCCGGGTCCGAAGTACACGAAGCAGTAGCCAGCAGGGGGCATCAACTTGGCTATCTCCGACACACTCAGCAAGAACTCTCCAACGCAGGGCCGTCAAGGACGGAACAAAAACCTCACCCTGACCGTCATCGCGGCCTCGCAGCTGATGGTGGTGCTCGACGCCACCATCGTGAACATCGCCCTGCCGCAGATCAGGGACGTGCTGAACTTCTCCACGACCAACCTGTCGTGGGTGATCAACGCCTACACGCTGACCTTCGGCGGCCTGCTGCTGCTCGGTGGCCGTGCGGGCGACATCCTCGGCCGGCGCCGGGTCTTCATCGCGGGCACGCTCCTGTTCGGGTTCGCCTCGCTGCTCGGCGGCTTCGCACAGGACGGCGGCATGCTGTTGGCCGCCCGCGCGCTCCAGGGCATCGGCGGCGCGATCTGCTCGCCGACGGCCTTCGCCCTGATCGCCACCAACTTCGAGGAAGGGCCCGAACGCAACAAGGCCTTCGGGGTGTTCTCCGCGGTGGCCGGTTCGGGCGCCGCGATCGGCCTGCTGGCCGGCGGCGTGCTCACCGAGTACCTGGACTGGCGCTGGGTCTTCTTCGTCAACGTGCCGATCGCCGTCCTGATCGCCTTCGCCGCGCCGCGCCACATCGCCGAGTCGGAGCGCCAGGCGGGCCGTTTCGACGTGCCCGGCGCGCTCACCTCGACACTCGGACTGGTCGGCCTGGTCTACGGCTTCATCCGTGCCGCCTCGGACGGCTGGTCCGACCCGCTGACGCTCGGCTCGTTCGCGGCCGGTGTGGTGCTGATGGCCGCCTTCCTGGTCATCGAGACCCGGACCGCGCAGCCGATCACCCCGCTGAAGCTGTTCGCCGACCGGAACCGCACCGGCGGCCTGGTGATGATGCTCTGCCTGGCCGCGGCCATGTTCGGCATCTTCTTCTACATCACGCTCTTCGTGCAGGGCCCGCTGGGCTACAGCCCGCTGAAGTCCGGCTTCGCCTTCCTGCCGATCAGCGCGTCCATCATCGTGGCCGCCCAGCTCGCGTCGAGCCTGCAGGTCAAGTACGGCCCGAAGCCGTTCATGGCCGGTGGTTCGCTGCTGGTCACCATCGGGCTCACCTGGCTGACCTTCATGGACGCGGACAGCGGCTACCTGGACGGCGTCCTCGGCCCCACGGTCGTGTTCGGCTTCGGGATGGGCCTGGTCTTCGTCCCGGTGATGCTGCTGGCCGTCGCGGGCGTCGCCGGGGACGAGACCGGTGCCGCCTCGGGCCTGCTCAACTCGATGCAGCAGATCGGCGGGTCGCTCGGCCTGTCGATCCTGACCACGGTGTTCGCGCACTACGCGACCGCCGAGGCCAAGGTCCAGCTGCCCGGCTTCATGGCCACGGCCACGCCGGAACAGAAGGCCTGGCTGATGGAGAAGCAGGAGTTCCCGCAGGGCACCGGCGCGGCCAACGAGGTCCTCGCCCAGGGCATATCGCACGGCTTCATCGCGGGCGCCGCGCTGGCGGCCGTCGCCCTGGTGGTCGCGGTCTTCGTGGTGAAGGCCAAGGCTTCCGACCTGCCGACGGAGGCCTCCGGCGTCGCGATGCACTGAGCGCGGCGCACCCGCACCGCACTTCACGCACCTCGCACCACACTTCACGCACCACGCACCACGCACCTGATCGGCGGACGCCGGACGGTGTGCGCGGACCGATCCGGCGTCGACCGCCGGAGATGACGGGCCGGCCGGGAGCAGTTCGCTCCCGGCCGGCCCGCACGCCTTCTCCCCGCCGGTTCCTGCCCGACCCCGCCGAGCGGCCCCGCGAGGCACCCCGCCGAACGCCCCGCGCCGAGCCCGGGGCTCAGCGCTCGCCGCGGTAGTCGCCGCCGTACAGTCCCAGCCGCGCGCACGCCCCGTCGTCCTCGGCCGAACGGTCCACCGGCGGACGGGCGGCGAGGATCCGCCGGGCCCGGGACTCGGCCAGGCTGGTGGCGTACCAGGGCGTGTCGTCCGCGAGCCCGGTCGCGAGGACGTCCAGCGCGCAGGTCCGGTGGTCGCCCGGCAGCCGGTCCAGGGCCGGAACCGCGTCGAGCGAGAGGCTCCGGACGTTGCGCAGGTCGATCTGCCCGGTCCGCTCGAAGCGGGCCACGTTCTGCTCCGCGACGACCGCGTCCGGCCCCATCAGCCCGTACAGCGCGGCGGCCGTCGCCGCACTGAGCACGGCGGCGCGCGGCAGCCAGGCCGTCGAGCGGGTCAGGCCCGCCGCGATGAGCAGTAGGAAGACGACGCCCAGCCAGACCTCGACCACCAGGACCCAGAGCCGGAGCGCGGTCAGCCCGGAGGCGTCCACGTAGAACCACATCCGTCCGAGCGCGGAGGCCACCACGGTCAGGGTGAGCAGGCAGAGCGTGCCGAGCAGCAGCCGCGCCAGCCGGCGGTCGGCCTCGGTGCCGCGCGGCGCCCAGCGCTTGGCGAGGGCGACCACGACCAGGGTGAGCACGGTGACCACCAGCAGCTGCCAGAAGCCCTGGCGGGCGTACTCGGAGCGGCTCATCCCGGTGTTCTCCATGATCGAGTCCCGGCCGCCGAGCACCACCACGGCCTGGACCACCGCGAAGGCGCCGAACATCAGGTTGAGCGCGCCCAGCGGCAGGGCCCACTCCAGCCGGCCGCGGGCCCGGCCCGGCGGGACCGGCGTGCGGTCCCAGCGCCGCGGGCCCGCCGCGATGTGGGCGAAGCCCAGCGCGGTCACCAGGCCGATCGTGAAGAGCACGAAGCGGACCGGGAGTTCGCCGAGGTCCACGCTGGGGGTGAGGCTCTCGAACATGTCCGCCATGGCCGCGTCGGCGCCGGCGAAGAGCGCGCCGAAGACGGCCAGCAGGACGGCGGCCACCAGCACTCCCTTGACCACCGGCACCACCCGGCTCCGGCCGGGCACCCTGCCGCCGCGCAGCCCGCTCCGGGCCCAGCGCAGGCCGGGCACGAGGTTCCACAGCACGCCGGGCAGCGCGAGCAGGACACCGGCCCAGCGGCGCCCCCCGTGCAGCGCGAGCGAGGCCAGGCCCAGGGCCCAGACGGTGGACAGCAGGACCGGCCAGCCGGCCTCGTACAGCGCCGGGACGGCGAGCAGGGCGACCGCGAGGGCACTCCACAGGACGGTCCAGCCGCGCACCCGCCGCCCTGCCGCGCGGGCGGCGAGCCCGGCACCCGCGGTGGCGAGCGCGGCGCAGAGGAGCAGGTTGACGCCGAGCCCGTCGATCAGCAACCAGGACGCCAGCAGGCCGGTCAGCAGCGCCGCGAGCAGGGCCCGCCCGGTGGCCGGCGACTTCCGCTCGGGGTCGCTGAGCCGCAGCCACTGGAACGGCTGCGGCACCGGCGCGCCGGGCGCCCGGTAGGGGCCGTACGCGGCCGCGGCGACCGGGCCCGCACCCCACGCACCGGCGGCGCGCGGGGCTGCGCCGACCGCGCCCGGGGGCACGTCCGCGCCGGTACGGCCGCCCGTACCGGCGCCCGGGACTGCCTCGGGGCCGGCGCCGGCTGCGGGTCCTGAGCCCGCCCCGGACGGTGCTCCGTCCGGGGCGGGCGTGGTGGGTCCGGACATGGGTTCCCCCTCAGTGGTCGGGCGGGCGGGCACGCGGAAGCCGCCCTCGGGGCGGTCCGCCGAGCGACGCGGCAGCACGGGGCGTGCGGCGCCGACGGGCGCGCGGAACCACACCGGTGAAGGCGTCAGGAGCCGCGGCCGAAGCCGACTGTAGACCATTCTGAACAAGTTCAAAAACACCGGACCCGGCTCTGTCGCACGCCTGTGACAGAGCCGGGTCCGACTTCGCGGAGCCCCTCCGCGCAAGCCCCTCGGCACCCCTCAGCACGCCCCTTCAGCACGCCCCTTCAGCGCGTTCCTTCAGCGCGTTCCTTCAGCGCGTTCCTTCAGCGCGTTCCTTCAGCGCGTCCCTTCGGCGCCCCTCGGCGGATCTCCTCAGTACGTCCCGTACAGCGAGTACTGGAAGGCGTCCTTCACCGCCGGCCCGAAGTTCACCGGCCACGTCCCGAACGGCACGACCGTGTTGCTGTACGCGCCCTGCCCGCCGGCGCCGGTCGAGTAGTTCATGTTGTTCACCGTGGCGCCCGTCCCGTTGCTGTTGTAGACGAACCAGTAGGACGTGCCCGCGCTCAGCGTGATGTCCACCGCCAGCGAGTTCCACGCGTTGGCGGTGAGCGTGCCGCTCCCGGTCGCGGCGACCAGGGCGCCCGGCGAACCGCCCACGTCCGTGTAGACGGCCAGCTGGAAGCGGTTGTCGGGCGCCGCGCTGACCGGTCCGACGTGCACGCTCATCGAGGTCAGCGCCACCGGGGCGGCGCCGGTCGTCACCCTGTTGCCGTTCAGGTGGTTGGAGTCGGTGTCGTCGATCAGCGAGCCCACCGCGGTGTTGCCGATCGTCCGCGGCTCCGCTCCCCCGGTGGTGAACGAGACGGCGTACGGACCGGCCAGGACGTTGCCCGAGCTGTCCCGCACGCCCTGGACGGTCGCGGTGTACCCGGTGGTGAGGGCGAGCGGGGCACCCGGGGTGAGGACGACGCCGTTGGCCGCCGCGTCGTAGGCCACCGTGCCCGCCACGGTGGCGCCGCCCGCGCTGGTGCGCAGGGTCGCGGTGGAGGCGGTCACGCTCGCCGGGTCCAGCGGCTCGCCGAACGAGAACCGGACCGCCGCCCCGGGCGCCACGCCGGTGGCCCCGCCGGCCGGCGCGGTGCCGGTGACCGCGGGCGGGGTGGTGTCGCGACCGTAGGTCGCGGTGTACGAGCCCACCGCGCCGTCGAAGAACGCGTACGGCACGCCCTTGACCGTCTCGATCCGGTACGGGAGGCTCCGGCCGCCCGAGCTGAGGCCGGTCAGCGTCCCGGCGGCGGCGTCGACCGGCAGCATCGCCCGCAGCCCGGTGGCTCCTCCGGTGATGTCGAAGGTGAGCGCGCTCCCGTTCCAGGCCAGCCGGGAGAAGGCCGAACCGTTGCGGCCGTCCAGCCAGGTGAGCATCTGCCGGCCGGAGACCACCGGGACACCGCGTGCCTTGGCGGCGGCGACGATCGTGTCGGAGGCGGCGGAGGCGGCGAAGTCGGTGTGGATGTTGGCGGTCAGCGCCGCGTAGTAGCCCTTGGCGCCGTAGGCGGCGTCGAGCAGCGTGGCGACGGTGCCCGGGTAGGACTGGCCGGACTCGTCGGTGAGCTGGGTGGTGGCCTGGTACTCGTCGATCACGCTGCCGTCGGTGTCGGCGAACCGCATGATCTGCGCGGTGCCGTTGAAGTAGCCGGGCCGGTCCTTGGTGAAGGCGGACGGGTAGAAGTAGTAGTCGGTGTCCAGCCGGATCCCGTTGGCCAGCTTGGTCTTCGCCTGGGTGGCCCAGTCGTCCCACTCGACGCAGTGCGTGCGGCTGCTCGAAGGGGACGGCAGTGTCGGGTACTTGGCCCGCCACCCGGCCAACTGGTCCCGGTAGAAGCCCTGCAGGGCGGCGGCGGAGCCCCAGGGTCGGCAGTCGGTGGTGACGTGCACGCCGACCTCGAAGCCCTGGTCGCTGTAGGCCTTGGCCCGGGCCGGGGTGAGCGGGTCGTCGGTGTAGATGTACGAGGAGCCGCGGATGCACTCCCAGTTGGCCACCGAGCAGCCCGGCGGGCTCTGCGCGAGGTAGCCGTCCCAGCGGCCGGCCGTGCCGCCGACCCCGTGGTCGTCGCCGGTCATCACCACGACGGCCTTGACGTCCCGTGGGAAGTACCAGAACCGGGGCAGCGGTTTGGCCGTGGACCCCAGCCGGGTGAGCAGGTTGGCGAGCAGCCGCTGCTGCTCGTCGGCGATCGGGATCAACGCCTTGTCCAGGTCGTTCCAGTCGGGCCCGCCGTCGGTGCCGAAGAACATCTCGCTGGCCTCGTAGCCGTCGACTCCGTCGCGCTGCCGCCCGGCCCAGGCGACGTTGCCCTGGCGGGTCTGCACCACCGACCTGGCCAGGTCGTAGCTGAACGCGGCGGCCCGGCCGCTGCCGGCGGTGTGAAGGGTGACCGCCGGGTTGGCCGTGGCGGTGGCGGCGTCGCTGTAGAGGGTGGCGACGGCGGTGGCGCCGCTCAGGGTGTAGAGGTCGGCGGCGCCGTGGTAGCCCATGGTGTCGCCGGTGATCCCGGTGCCGGGCGAGGCGCCGGTGTTCACCTTCAGGTAGGCGTCGGAGCGGGTTCCGGTGACCGGGGTGAGGCCGAACAACGGCGCGAGCTGCCGGTCCGGGCGCATGGCGACCAGCCGCCCGCCGCCGCCGGTCCAGGTGGTGAACAGGTCCGCCTGCGCGGCGGTGAGCGGCATCTCGCCGAGCAGCACCACGTCGGCGGCGGCGAGGAGCTGGCCGGTGACGGCGGAGATGTCCACCTGGTGGTAGGCGTTGAGGCCCTCCGCCTTGAGGATCTCGGCCAGGTACCGGGTGTACGGGTTGGCCTGGCTGGTGACCAGCAGGATCGGGCCCTCCCCGCCCGGACCCGGGCCCGGCGGTGTGGTCGGCGGTTCCGGGTCGGCGGTGTAGGTCGCGTGGATCGAGAAGCTCAGGCCGCCGGAGGTGACCGGGCCGACGTCGGACGGCCAGCTGCCGAACGGCTGGCCGCCGTTGCCGTACACGCTGGTGCCGCCGGGGCTGTACCGGAGGTTGTTGACCGCCGCGTTGGTCCCGTTGGTGTTGTAGGCCAGCCAGTACGGCGTGTTGGCGGCCAGGGTCGCCGTCAGCGGGACGCTGTTCCAGCCGTGGGCCGCGAGGGTCCCGGTGGCGCTGCTCACCAGCAGGCTGCCCGGGCTGCCGCCGTTGTCCCGGTAGATCGCCACCTGGTAGCGGTTGTTGGGCGCCGCGTCCACCGCGTCCACGAACACCGACAGGCCGGTGACCGTGCCACCGGCCGAACCGGTCACGTAGCGCGAGGCGTTGAGGTAGCCGGAGTCGGCGGAGTCCGTGGCCGTACCGGCCTCGGTGGTGCCGAGCGTGAGCGTCACGGCCGCCGCGGGATCGGCCGCGGCCGGTGCGGCCCCCGGTCCGGAGACCAGCGCCGCCGCCACGGCCAGGGCCGCCGGCAGCCCCCCGGCCCTCCGCCCCCACGGCCGCCACCGCCGCCACCGCCGCCACCGCCGGCCCGAGCGTATGCCTGCGTCTGCCATGACCGCCCCCTGTGTCACCTCGGCCAACTGCCTTTAACGGTGTACCGGTTCCGTGCCGACCGTGTCCACGAGACCGACACGTTCGGCGTGAATCGAAACGCCTCCGGGGGGCGACCCGGCTATCCCTTGACCGATCCGGCCAGCAGGCCGCGGACGAAGTACCGCTGGAGGGCGAAGAACACCGCCAGCGGGATCACGATGGACAGGAACGCCCCGGCGGTCAGCAGCTCCCAGCGCCCCCCGAACGATCCGGACAACTGCGCCAGCCGGACCGTCATCGGCGCCACGTCGGGCGTACCGCCGGCGAAGGTCAGCGCGACCAGCAGGTCGTTCCAGACCCAGAGGAACTGGAAGATCGCGAACGAGGCCAGCGCCGGGGTGCAGAGCGGCAGCACGATCGAGCGGAAGATCTTGAAGTGCGAGGCGCCGTCCACCACCGCCGCCTCCATCAGGTCGCGCGGCAGCTGGGCGATGAAGTTGTGCAGCAGGAAGATCGCCAGCGGCAGCGCGAACATCGTGTGCGCCAGCCAGACCGGCGCGTACGTGCCGCCGAGGTCCAGCGCCGGGACCAGCGTCACCGAGCCCAGGTGGGCGCCCCCGGAGAACAGTTGGAGCAGCGGGATCAGCGCCATCTGGAGCGGCACCACCTGGAGCGCGAAGACCACGAAGAACACCGTGTCGCTGCCCCGGAACCGCACCCAGGCCAGCGCGTACGCGGCCATCGCCGCCAGCGCCAGCGGGAACAGGGTGGCCGGGACGCTGATCGCCAGCGAGTTCACCAGGAACGGCATCAGACCGGTCGAGACGCCGGAGCCGCCCTCGAACAGCACCGTGTGGTAGTTGTCCAGGCCGAGGTCCGGGTGGACGAAGACGTTCCACCAGCCGTCGGCGGTGACGTCCTTCTTGGGCCGCAGCGAGGTGGCCAGCAGGCCCAGCGTGGGAACGGTCCAGAGCACCGTCACCACGATCACGAACACCGAGGCCGCCGGGGTGGAGAAGGCCTTCCGGACGGGACCGCCGTCACGCCGTGCGCTCATCGCACCCCACGCTCCTTCCGCAGCTGGACGATGTTGTAGGCCACCAGGGGGAGCACCGCGAGGAAGAGGACCACCGCGAGCGCGCTGCCCCGCCCGGTGTTGAACTGCACGAAGGACTGCGAGTACATCTCGTTGGCCAGCACCTGGGTGCCGAAGTTGCCGCCGGTCATGGTGCGGACGATGTCGAAGGCCTTGAGCGTGGTGATCATCACGGTGGTGAGCACCACCACCACCGTCGTGCGGATCATCGGCACCGTGACGTACCAGAACAGCCGCATCCCGCCCGCGCCGTCCAGCCGGGCCGCTTCGGTGACCTCGTCCGGGATCGCCTTGATCGCCGCCGACAGCACCACCATCGCGAAGCCCGTCTGCACCCAGACCATCACCGCCATCAGCAGGAAGGTGTTGAGCGGCTGGGCGAGCATCCAGTTCGGCGGGTGCTCCCAGCCCAGCGCGACGGCGACCTGGCTCAACAGGCCGATCTGCCGCTGTGAGGCGTCCCGGGACTCGTAGACGAACTTGAAGATGATCGACGCGCCGACCAGGGAGATCGCCATCGGCATGAAGATCAGCGACTTGTACACCGCCTGGCCGCGCATCCGGTCCACCAGCAGTGCCAGCACCAGACCGAGCCCGGTGGCCGCCAGCGGTGCGATCACCAGCCAGAGCAGCGTGTTCACCAGCACCTCGTGCAGCGAGTCCGTGGTGAACGCCCAGCCGAAGTTCTCGCCACCGACGAACCGGCTGCTGTCGTCGTTGTGGAGGCTCAGCCAGACGGTGCGGACCAGTGGCGCGACCAGGCCCACCAGCAGCAGCACCACCGCCGGACCGAGGAAGACGGCGACCGCCAGCGGGCGGGCGAGACGGCCGGAGGCGCGGCCGGCGACCAGGAAGACCAGCAACAGGATGCCGAGGAAGCCGGCGATCGCGCCGAAGCCGTTGCCGAACTTGACCACCGCGTCGCCCCAGGCGCCGTCGGCGAGTGCGGAGGCGGGGAGGGACATGGCTGGGCGTCCTTTCCTTGCGGTCGGCGAAAGGGAGGAAACGACGGGCCGGGACGGAAGTCCGGGAGGCGGGAGGGTCGGCGACCCGAGGACCGGAGACCGGAGACCGGAGGAGGGGAGGGCGGAGGACGGGCGGTGCGGTTGGGTGGCCCCGCACCGCCCTCGACGGGCGGTCCTCCGACAGCGCCCGGACCGCGGCCCGCCGCCGGACGGCGGCACCGCGGCCCGGGCGGCGGCTACTGCGGCCAGGCGGCGTCGATGTCGGCGGCGGTCTTCTGGATCGACTGGCCCTCGGCGAACCAGGCGGTGAGCGACTTCCACTCCTGCCCGGCGCCGACCGCGGCCGGCATCAGGTCCGAGCCGTCGAAGCGGAAGGTCGCCGCCGGGTCGGTCAGCGCGTCGGCGGAGAGCCGGTCGATCGGGTCGGTGTACAGGCCCTTGTCCACGCCCTGGTTGGCGGAGACCCAGCCGGTGGCCGTCCTCACCCGGCTGCTCGCCCACTCCGCGCTGGACAGGTAGTTCTGCACCGCCTGCACCTCGGGCCGGCTCGCGAACGCGGTGAGGAACTCCCCGCCGCCCTCGACCGGGTTGGGCACCGAGGGGTTCACCGCCGGCAGCCGGAAGGCGAAGATGTCACCGTCCGGACCGATCGTCGCCTCCTTGGGCCACTGCGCCTTGTAGAACGAGGCCTGCTGGAGCAGGAAGCACTTGCCGGTCAGGATCGGCGCGCCCGCGTCCTGGAAGGTGGTGGTCGCGATCGACTTCACGTCACCGTACCCACCGTTGACCCAGGCCGGGTTCTGCATCCAGTCGGCGACGGTCTTCATGGCCGCGGCGATCTTCGGGTCGGAGAACTTCACCTGGTGGCTGACCCACTGGTCGTACACCTCGCCGCCGTACGAGCCGAGCACCACCTCCTCCAGCCAGTCCGTGGCGGGCCAGCCGGTCGCCGTCCCGGAGCCGATGCCGCCGCACCACGGCTTGCCGCCGCCGGCCTTGGCGATCCGGTCGCTGAGCGCCATCAGGTCGGCCCAGGTCTTCGGGACCTCGTAGCCGGCCTGTTTGAACGACTTCGGCGAGTACCAGACCAGGGACTTCATGTTGGCGCTCATCGGCGCGGCGTAGAAGGTGCCGTTGACCGAGCCGTAGGTCTTCCAGACCGGGCTCCACTTCGCCTGGTTCTCCACGGTCTGCTGCGGCGGCTTGGCCACCTTGCCGCTCTTGACCATCTGCGCCAGCAGGCCGGGCTGCGGGATGATCGCGAAGTCCGGGGCGTTGCCGCCGCTCACCCGGACGGGCAGCTGCGACTCGAAGTCGTTGGTGCCCTCGTAGCTGATCCGGATGCCGGTACAGGAGCCGAACTCCGCCCAGGACTTCTCCAGGTTGTCCGACTCGGGGCTGAGGATCGACGCGAAGACCGTCACGGTCTTGCCCGAGTGTCCGGCGTACGGCTGGTACTTGGCACAGTCACCGGACAGGGTCTTGGCCCCGCCGTCGGCATCGCCGTCCGAACCACCGGAGCTGTTGGAACAGGCCGCGGTCAGCGCCACCGCGGCCAGCAGCGCCGGCAGGGCGAGCAGACGGCGGCGGGCACGCGTGGACGGCACGGTCGGGGTGGGGGTCAATGCGGTCCTCCTCGCCAGGGCGTGAAACGCTCGGCAAAACGACAGAACGACATTGCGCTGTACCGGAGATCGGTTTCGGCATGGACGCGGCGGACGGCCGATCTGATGACGTTAACGCAGCCGCCACGTGCCGCCAAGGTGCGCGTACCGTCTTCACCACCACGTGCCCCAGTTGTGACCCTGCCACGCCGTCCGCGCGCCCGGCCGTCCCGCACCCGACGACACGTCAGAACAGCCTGACCGGAAGCTCCTTGAGTGCGTTCACCACCAGCGAGCCGCTGGGCCGCAGCTCCTCGTCCGGCACCGCCGGCGCCAGCCCCGGGAACCGCTCGAACAGCGCCGGAAGCGCGATCCCCGCCTCCAGCCGGGCCAGCGGCGAACCCGGGCACACGTGCGGGCCGTGGCCGAAGGACAGGTGCCGGATCGGGTCCCGGGTGACGTCGAACAGCTCCGCCGTCGCCCCGTGCTGGAGCGGGTCCCGGCCGATCGCGTTGTACGAGATCAGCACCGGGTCCCCCTGGGGGATCACCGCGTCGCCCACCGGAACGTCCTCGGCGGCGAAACGGAACAGGAAGTTGCTGGTCGGCGGCGTCCAGCGGAGCGACTCCTCCACCACCGCGTCCCACCCGACCTGCCCCGCCCGCACCAGCTCCAGCTGGTCCGGGTGCGCCAGCAGCGCCCGGACCGCGTTGCCGATGAGGTTGACCGTGGTCTCGTGGCCGGCCGCGATGATCACCCGCAGGGTGGCCGCCGCCTCCGTGTCGGTCAGCGCCCCGCCCTCGGTGTCCGCCAGCAGAAGCGCGCTGGCCAGGTCGTCGCCGGGCGCCGAACGGCGCCGCGCCACCAGGTCGTTGACGAAGGCGTTGAGGCTCGCGACGGTCGCCTGGATGCCCCCCGGGTCGGGCCGGGCACCGAAGAACCGCTCGTACAGGTCCCGCAGGTGGGCGTGGTCGGACTCGGGCACACCCAGCAGCGAGCAGATCACCGTCATCGGGAGCGGGAAGGCGAACGCCGACTTGAGGTCCACCACGGGGTCCCCCGCCGCCAGCGTGTCCAGCAGGCCCCGGGTGATCGCCTCGACCTGCGGGCGCATCAGCTCCACCCGACGCGGCGTGAACGCCTGCGCCACCAGCACACGCAGCCGCCGGTGCTCGGCACCGTCGGTGGTCACCATGCTCGGACCGGGCACGGCCAGACCGATCAGCGGCCAGGTCTTCGGCACCTCGCCGCGCTGGAGAGCCGCCCAGTGCCGGGCGTCCTTGACCAGCCGGGCGTCGGTCAGCAGGTCACGGGCGGCCGCGTGCCGGGTGACCGCCCAGGCGGCGACGCCACCGGGCAGCACCACCGGAACCGCCGGGCCGGCGGCCCGCAGCAACGCGCCCTCGGCGGCGTTGTCGCGCGCCAGCGGGTCGAGGACGATCGGGGCGGGGACGATCGGGGCGGGGGCTGCGGTCATCGGTGACAACTCTCCTTCGGTCCTGGTCCTGCTCACGACGGCGGGCCTCAGCCCGCGTACCCCGGGGTGTACGACACCGGGAGGGCCACCAGCCCGCGCACCCACGCCGACGGGCGCCACACCAGCGCGTGCTCGGCCACCGCCAGCCGCAGGTCCGGCAGCCGGTCCAGCAGGACCTCGACCGCCGTCGTCGCGATCACCTCCGCCGCCTCCTGCGCCGGGAACGGGCAGCCGTGCTCGCCGTACGAGTAGCTCAGGTACGCCCGGTTGCCCTCGGCCGGACGGCCGTCGGCCTGCCGCACCGACGGGTCCGCGTTGGCCCCCGCGAAGCCCAGCAGCAGCATGTCCCCGGCGGCGATCCGCTGCCCGCCGAGCCGGGTGTCCCGGGTCGCCCAGCGCCCGGCGAAGATCTGCGTCGGACTGTCCTCCCAGAGCGCCTCGTTCAGCGCCTGGCTGATGCTGCGCCGGCCGCCGGAGAGGGAGGCGGCGAACCGCTCGTCGGTCAGCATCAGCCGCATCGCGTTGGAGATCCAGTACGAGGTGGGCTGGTGGCCGGCGATCAACAGCACCCGCAGGTCCCGCATGACCTCCTCGTGGTCCAGGCCCGCCGGGTGCGCCAGCATCCGCGAGGCGACGTCGTCGCCCGGGTGCCCGGCCTTCTCCTCCACCAGGTCGAGCATGGTGGCGAGCAGCCGCTGCGCGCCGGCCGGCGCGTCCGGGCCTCCGTCCAGCATGGCCAGCACCCCCTCGATCAGGACGGGCGCCTGCTCCTCGCTCAGCCCGAGCACCCGGCAGAGCACCAGCAGCGGCAGCCGGTGCGCGTACTCGGCGACCAGATCGGCCTCGCCGCGCCCGGCGAACCCGTCGATCAGCCGGTCGGCGAGCTCCTCGCAGTGCTTGCGCAGCTCGTACGGGTCGACGGCGGCCAGCGCGTCCGTGACCGCGCGGGAGCGGCGGACGTGCTCCTCGCCCTCGGCGTACAGGATCGACGGCACCGGGGCCATCATCGGCTTGAGCGGCCAGTCCGCCGGAACGCCCGCCCAGCCGGTCCAGCGGGTGGAGTCCCGGCCGAACAGCTGCGGCTGACCGGTCACCAGCTGCAGTTCGCGGTACCCGATCACCAACCAGGCCGGAACGCCGCCGGCCAGCTCGACCGGGGCGACCGGGCCGTGCGCGGCCCGCAGCTCACGGTAGAGCTGGGCCGGGTCGGTCTGGAAGCGCGGCCCGTACAGCGGCGTGGCGGCGCCGGCGTGCGCGGGGCAGCCCGGCGGCGGGGTGACGGCGGGCTCGGTCACGGGGTGCTCTCCTCATAGACGGTGGCGGTGGCGGCGACGAGGGTGCCCGCCGCCTCGGCCTCGGCCCGGGCGGCCAGGTGGCGGACCAGCTCGATCAGCACCCGCTTGCCGGACTCCCGGTCGCGGGCGTCGCAGTCCACCAGCGGCACCTCGGGCGGCAGGTCGAGCGCCTCCCGGACCTGCTCCAGGGTGTGGGTCGGCTCGCCGAAGTTGTTGCGGGCGACGATGAACGGCGTGCCGTGGTGCTCCAGCCGGTCGATGGCGTACCAGGAGTCGGCCAGCCGCCGGGTGTCCACCAGGACGACCGCGCCGAGGGCGCCGCTGAACAGCCGGTCCCAGAGGAACCAGAACCGCTCCTGGCCCGGCGCGCCGAACAGGTACAGCACCTGGCTGGCGGAGAGCGTGATCCGGCCGAAGTCGAACGCGACCGTGGTGGACCGCTTGCCCCAGGCGCCCGAGGGGTCGTCGATCCCCTCGCCCGCCTTGGTCATGGTCTCCTCGGTGTTCAGCGGGCGGATCTCGCTGACCGAGCCGACCAGCGTGGTCTTGCCCACGCCGAAGCCACCCACCACGACGATCTTGAACGCGTTGTCGGCGGTGCGGCGCAGCGGGGTCCGGCGGGCCGGCCGGGTGTCGGGGGCCGCCTCCGGGGACGGGGACGGGGCACCGTCCGGGGTGGTGGCGGTGTCCGGGGCTTCAGAGCCGTTGGAGTCCATGCAACACCTGCTTCAGCGTGTCGAGATCGGGCAGCCGGGCCTTGTTCGGCGCGAACCGGGGGTGGCGGGCGGTGATCGACCCCGCCTCCAGCAGGTCGCCGAGCAGGATCTTCACCACCGAGACCGGGAGGGCCAGCTCGGCCGCGACCTCCACCACGGCGGTCGGCGCCCCGCACATCCGCAGGATGCGCGCGTGCTCCGACTGCATGCCCGGCGCCGGCTCTCGCTCGGCGACGATCAGGGTGACCAGGTCGAAGGCGTTCTCCGGGGCCCGGCTGCGACCGCGGGTGATGGTGTACAGGCGGTCCGGTTCGTCGTCCCGGCCCGGCAGGGCCGGCCGCCCGTCGGTGCTCCCCCCGCGCTCGCTCATGCCCGGGCACCCTCACCGGTCACGACGTCCCCCGACCCGCCGTCCGGCCGGGCGTCGTCCCGGGCCGGGGCGCTGAGGTGGGCGCCGATCTGCTCGATCAGGCCGTGCATGTTGTGGCCGACCACGCCCACGTCCGCGTCCTCGTCGGTGACCACCGCCAGGTGAGCGCCCTCACCGGCGGCCACGATGCAGAGGATGCCGCCGTGGAACTCGGTCATCGACTGCCGCACGCCGCCGCTGCCGTCGCCGAACTCGATGGACGCGCCGTGCGCCAGGCTCTGCAGCCCGGAGGCGATGGCGGCCAGCTGGTCGGCCCGGTCGGCGTTCAGCCCGGAGGTGTGGCAGAGCTTGAGGCCGTCGGCGGAGAGCACCAGGGCGTGCCGGGTGCCGGGAGTGGCGGTCAGCAGGTTTTCCAACAGCCAGTCGAGGTCGCGGTCGGTGGCGCTGCTCATCAGGAGTCCTTCTCGGTGACGGGGGAAGCGTCGGACGTGGTCGGGTCCGGGGTCGGGTCCGTGGTCGGCACGTCGGTGCCCGCGGCCTGCTGGGCGGCCCGGCGGAACGCGCCGAACCGGGCGGCGGCGGTCGCCGTGCCGGTGCGGGCGGGCCGCTCGGCGGGCTCGGCCGGCGGGGCGGCCGAGGTCAGCGTCTGACCGCGGCGGCGCTGCGGAAGGCCGCTGTCGGTGACCGGCGCCGGGACGTGCACCGACCGCGACTCCGGGGCCTGCGCCCGGTCCGGAGTCCGGTCCGGAGTCCGGTCCGCCACCCGGGCCGACGGGGTCTGGGGAACGGGAGCGGGAGCGGCCAGTGCGGGAACGGCCGGTGCGGGAGCGGTGAGCGCGGGGGTGAGCGCGGGGCGCGGGCCGGCCGGCACGATCTGCTCGGATGCGACGGGCGCCGGGGCGGGCTCCGGCGCGGCGTGCGTGACCAGCTGCTGCGGGATCAGCATCACCACCCCGGTACCGCCGCGCGCCGAGGGCCGGAAGGAGATCTGCAACCCGTACTTGCGGGCCAGCACACCGACGACCGCGAGGCCGATCCTGGTCCCCGCAGACAGCGTGGCGAGGTCGAGCGGCTCGGCCGAGACGGCCCGCTCGGCCCGGCGCAGCCAGCTGTCGCCGAGCCCCAGGCCGCTGTCCTCGACGGTGATCGCCAGACCGGCCGGGACCTCCTCGACGTAGACGTGCACCTCGGCCGGCGGGGCGGAGAAGGTGGTGGCGTTGTCCATCAGCTCGGCCAGCGCGTGCATCACGCCCTCGGCGGCGAACCCGGCCACGGCGGCCGTGCTCGCGTTGTGCAGCCGGACCCGCTGGTAGGCGCCGATCCGGCCGAGCGCGCCGCGCAGCACCGACTCCACCGCGATCGGCTTCGCCCAGCGGCGGCCCGAACGGGCGCCGGTGAGCACCGCGATGCCGTCCGCCATCCGGCCGGCCTGCGCGGTGGAGTGGTCCAGCCGGAGCAGGTCGCCGAGGACCTCCTCGTCGTGCCGGTGCTGCATCTCGCGCAGCTCCGCGTGCATGCTCGTGGCCAGTGCCTGGACCCGGCCGGCGGCGGTCGCGCAGACCGCCAGGGCGGCGGCCCGCAGCCGCTCGCCCCGGCCGATCTCCTCCGCGACGGCGCGCAGCAGCGGGTACTGGGGGTGGTCGCGGTGCGCGGCCAGTGCGCCGTCCACGGACGTGCCGGTCCGCAGCCGCTTCGCCACCTCGGGGAGCACCTCGTCGGCCAGCCGGTCCAGCGCCGCCCGCTCGGCCCGCTCCGTCTCGGCCTCGGCCCGCGCGAGGGCGAGTTCCTCCCGGGCGGTGGCGGCGTCCGCCTCGGCGCGCGCCTGCTCGGCGAGGGCCTCGTCCCGCTCGGTCTCCCGGAGCGCTGCCAGCTGCAGGGCGGCCGTCCTGGCCTGCCTGGCCGCATCGGCGACCACGAGCGCCGCCGTGGCCGCGTCGTCGTGCCCGGCCAGTTCCTCGCCCAGTCGGCGGGCCCGCTCGGTGGCGGTTCCCGCCTGCCAGACCGCGATCAGCCACAGTGCGGCGACCGCGCACACGGCGGCGGCGGTCTGCGGCTGCCCGGCGTCCATCGCCCGCAGCACCCCCACCGGT
Source organism: Kitasatospora sp. NPDC127035 (assembly GCF_042726075.1). Taxonomy (NCBI): domain Bacteria; kingdom Bacillati; phylum Actinomycetota; class Actinomycetes; order Kitasatosporales; family Streptomycetaceae; genus Kitasatospora; species Kitasatospora sp. NPDC127035. Next base: position 66,914 of record NZ_JBHXDN010000042.1, read on the forward strand.
CCGGCCACCGCCGCCAGCAGGGCGGCGGCCGCCATCAGGGCCTTGGTACGCGCGGCGGGCCGTCGGCGCGGACCACCGTCGGGGCTGGTGCGATCTGTCATCGGTGCGGTGTCCTCGGCAGCGGGGAGGGGCGAATGCGCGACCGCCCGGCCGACGTCGCGAAACGTCTCCGGGCGGGTGATTCGGTACACGCAGTCGGCCGATCATATCCATTCAGACGATGTGCTCAACCGACAAGTTGACGGTCCGTCTCGTCCACGAACGCTCCGCACACCGCGCCACACCCGAGCCGTCCACCTGGCTCACCGCACCGTCACTCCGCGCTCACTCCAACCCCACTTCGACCGCCCGCCGCACGGCCACCGGATCGAGCCCGTGGGCGGCGATCACCCGGGCCCCGAGCCCCTCGCCCTCCCGCACCACCCCGAGCAGCAGGTGCCCCACCGCGATGTGACCGGACTTCAGCCGCAGCGACTCGCGCAACGACAGCTCGATCGCCTTCCGCGCCCGCGCGCCGAACGGCCTGCGCCCCGCCCGACCGTCCGACCGGAACCACCCGCGCCGGCGCGACCCGTCCTCCGGCGGCGCGTCCAGGGCGCCCGCCCCGAACACCGACTCCACCGCCTCCCGGACGGCGTCCAGGTCCACCCCGATCGAGGCCAGCGCCTGCGCGTCGTCCCCCTCCCCGAGGAGCCGCCGGACGGCTCGCCGCGCCTCCTCGTGATCCAGCCCGGCCTCGATCAGCACGCGCGCCGCGGGGTCCTCCGGCTCGGTCAGGACCGCCAGCAGCAAGTGCTCCGTGCCGACGTGGCCGTGCCGGAGCTCCGCGGACTCCTGCCCCGCCCGGCCGACCACCCGCCGGGCCTCTTCGGTGAATCGTTCGAACATGGCTCAATCCCCGTCCTTCACGTCGACCGTCCCGCGCTTCGCGTACTTCTTGTGCACCGCTTGCCTGGTCACCCCCAGACACACCGCGATCTCCTGCCAGGACCACCCCCGCTCGCGCGCGTTCCCCACCTGGAGTCCCTCCAGCCGGTCCGCCAGCTCCCGCAGGGCACGGACCGCCCGCAACCCCACGGCCGGATCCCTGCTGCTCGCCGCAGCGGCGAGCTCTCCGCTCTCGCTCATGATGTCAACCTAGGTTGACACTCGCCCGGCGTCAACCCTGGTTGACAAAGAGAACCGAAGAGGCGGGTCGAGGACACGACGTCCTCGCCCCGCCTTCAGCGCTGACCTCACCCGCGAGGCTCCCGAACACTCCGGTGCAGGACCTGCACCCGGCATGGGACCACTCCCGGCGCGGGGCCTACTCCCGGCGTTCGGCGCTCCCCGCCCCGTCGGCCCCGTACGCCTCGCGGAAGACGGTGCGCTCCCGGGCACGCCGGCCCGGATGGCGCCGCTCCTCCGCCGGATAGCCGACCGACACCAACAGGGCGATGGCCAGGTCGTCACGGTCGTCGATCCCGATCACCTTCTTCACCTTCGCCTCGTCCCAGCCGTTCATGGGCGACGTCGCCAGGCCCAGCTCCGTGGCGGCGAGCATCACGAAGGACGCCGCGATCATGGCGTCCTTGACCGCGTACTCCCGGAGCAGCCCCCGCCGGTCGAGATCCTCCTGGAACACCCGGGCCGCGGCGGAGAACATCGCGGCGAACTCCTCGCTCCACGCTCCGCTGCGCCGTGCCTGCTCGTAGACGTCGCCGTGGTCCTCGCGCCAGGACTGGGGCTCGGCGACGAAGACCAGGACGACCGGAGCCTCTTGCGGCTGGGGCTGGCCCCCCGTGGCCCGGGCCAGCCCGGCGCGGCCCTCGCCCCCGGACACCGCGACGATCGACCGGTCCTGCAGGTTCCAGCTGGTGGGGGCCTCGACGGCGAGATCGAGAAGCGCGTCGAGCGCCGCCTCCGGGATCGGGTCGGGCCGGTAGTGGCGGACGGTGCGGCGGGTGCGGATCGCTTCCGCGACGGACATCGTGGGACTCGTCATGTCACTCACTATTGGAGAGTCGCTCTCCACGGGGAAGAGGGCACTATTTAGTGCGTTACTCTCCCCGCATGAAGACCACTGTGGAGTCGTCCGGGCTGCCCGCCGACGTCTACTCCGCGAAGTGCCCGACCCGTCAGGTCCTCGATCACATCTCCGGCAAGTGGACCGTTCTGGTCGTGGACGCCCTCCTCGAAGGCACCCTGCGGTACACCGAACTGAGTCGGCGCATCGAGGGCGTGTCGCAGAAGATGCTCACGCAGACCCTGCGCGTCCTCGAAGCCGACGGGTTCGTCGCCCGCACCGTGTACCCCACCGTGCCGCCCCGGGTCGAATACGACCTGACGGAGCTCGGCCGCAGCCTCGCGGAGCCGATCACCGCGCTCCGGCAGTGGACGGAGGCCCATATCAACGAGATCGAGCAGGCCCGGGCCCGGGCCGCTCCGGCAGCCGGGAAGGCCCTCTGAGCAGGTGCGGTGCGTGCCACCCGCCCGGCGGGGGCGGGGAGTCGGCACTCCCCGGCTCCCCGCTCCGACCGGACGAACCACGCCCGGCGGGTGCCTGGTTCACGGGCACCGACCGCGCGTGAGGGAGGGGGGGGGGGGCGCGGGGGGGGGGCCCCCCCCCCCCCGGAAACCCCCGGGGGGGGGGGCCCCCCGCCACCCCCCGCCCCCCCGCCCCTCCCGCCCCACCCCCCCCCGGGGGGTGCCGGTTCCCCGGCCCCCCCCGGGGGGTGGGGGGGGGGCGCGGCCCGGGGGCCGCCGCCCCTCCCTCACAGGATCACGCCTCGGGTTCGGTCACGCCGGATGGTGCGTCCGACGCGGCTCCGCCCGGTGTCAGCTGCAGCCGCTGGTGGAGCCGCAGCCCTCGCAGAGGTAGCAGCTGCCGGCGCGGCGCATCTTGGTACCGCAGGAGAAGCAGAGCGGCGCGTCGGCGTTGAGGCCCAGCTGGATCTCGATCAGCTCGGTCGAGTTGTGGGCCTGCGCCGGGCTCGCCTTGGCGGCCGGGGCGACGGCCGCGACCGGCTTTGCCACCGGGGCCGGAGGCACCGGAGCGGACTGGGCGAGCGACTCGGTGTCCAGCTCCTCCTCGGCCTCCAGCGGCTCGTAGGAGCCCGTGTCCAGGTGGCGCTGACGCTCCTCGACGGAGTGGATGCCGAGCGCCGAGCGGGTCTCGAACGGCAGGAAGTCGAGCGCCAGGCGACGGAAGATGTAGTCGACGATCGACTGCGCCATCCGCACGTCCGGGTCGTCGGTCAGGCCGGCCGGCTCGAAGCGCATGTTGGTGAACTTCGAGACGTAGGTCTCCAGCGGCACGCCGTACTGGAGGCCGACCGAGACGGCGATGGAGAAGGCGTCCATCATGCCCGCGAGGGTGGAGCCCTGCTTGGACATCTTCAGGAAGACCTCGCCGAGGCCGTCGTCCGGGTACGAGTTGGCGGTCATGTAGCCCTCGGCGCCACCGACCGTGAAGGAGGTGGTGATGCCCGGGCGGCCCTTGGGCAGGCGCTTGCGGACCGGGCGGTACTCGACGACCCTCTCCACCGCGGCGGCGGCCGGGGCCTGGTCGGCCTTGACCTGGTCCCCGGACTTCGTCTTGGCCGAGAGCGGCTGGCCGACCTTGCAGTTGTCGCGGTAGATGGCGAGCGCCTTGACGCCCAGCTTCCACGCCTCGAAGTAGATCTCCTCGATCTCCTCGACCGTCGCGGCCTCCGGCATGTTGACCGTCTTGGAGATGGCACCGGAGATCCACGGCTGGATCGCCGCCATCATCCGCACGTGGCCCATGGCCGAGATCACGCGCTCGCCCATGGCGCAGTCGAAGACCTCGTAGTGCTCGGTCTTCAGGCCGGGCGCGCCGACCACGTTGCCGTGCTCGGAGATGTGGGCGACGATCGCCTCGATCCGCTCGGCCTGGTAGCCGAGGCGCTTGAGGGCGCGCGGGACGGTGCCGTTGACGATCTGCATCGAGCCGCCGCCGACCAGCTTCTTGAACTTGACCAGCGCGAGGTCGGGCTCCACGCCGGTGGTGTCGCAGTCCATCATCAGGCCGATGGTGCCGGTCGGGGCGAGCACCGAGGCCTGGGCGTTGCGGAAGCCGTTCTGCGCGCCGATCCGGAGGACGTCCTGCCAGGCCTCGTTCGCGGCGGCCCAGACGGGGGCGTCGAGGACGTCGCGGGAGACGGCGGCCAGCGAGGCGTCCGCGTGCTGCTTCATGACCCGCTGGTGCGGGGCCGCGTTGCGGGCGTAGCCGTCGTACGGGCCGACGACGCCGGCGAGTTCGGCGCCGCGGCGGTAGGCGGTGCCGGTCATCAGGGAGGTGATGGCGCCGGCCAGGGCGCGACCGCCCTCGCTGTCGTACGCGTGGCCGGTGGCCATCAGCAGGGCGCCGAGGTTGGCGTAGCCGATGCCGAGCTGGCGGAAGGCGCGGGTGGTCTCGCCGATCTTCTCGGTGGGGAAGTCGGCGAAGCAGATGGAGATGTCCATCGCGGTGATGACCAGCTCGACGACCTTGGCGAAGCGCTCGGCGTCGAAGGAGTCGTCGTCGCGGAGGAACTTCATCAGGTTCAGCGAGGCGAGGTTGCAGCTGGAGTTGTCCAGGTGCATGTACTCGGAGCAGGGGTTGGACGCGTTGATCCGGCCGGACTCCGGGCAGGTGTGCCAGCTGTTGATGGTGGAGTCGTACTGGATGCCGGGGTCGGCGCAGGCCCAGGCGGCCTCGGCCATCTTGCGGAAGAGCTTCTTCGCGTCGACGGTCTCGATGACCTCGCCGGTCATCCGGGCGCGCAGGCCGAATTCGGTGCCGTTCTCGACGGCGGTCATGAATTCGTCGTTGACCCGGACGGAGTTGTTGGCGTTCTGGTACTGGACGGAGGTGATGTCGTCCCCGCCGAGGTCCATGTCGAAGCCCGCGTCGCGGAGGGCGCGGATCTTCTCCTCCTCCTTGACCTTGGTCTCGATGAAGGCCTCGACGTCCGGGTGGTCGACGTCGAGGACGACCATCTTGGCCGCGCGGCGGGTGGCGCCGCCGGACTTGATGGTGCCGGCGGAGGCGTCGGCGCCGCGCATGAAGGAGACCGGGCCGGAGGCGTTGCCGCCGGAGGAGAGCAGTTCCTTGGACGACCGGATCCGGGAGAGGTTGAGGCCGGCGCCGGAGCCGCCCTTGAAGATCATGCCCTCTTCCTTGTACCAGTCGAGGATCGACTCCATGGAGTCGTCGACGGCCAGGATGAAGCAGGCGGAGACCTGCTGGGGCTGCTTGGTGCCGACGTTGAACCAGACCGGCGAGTTGAAGCTGAACACCTGGTGGAGGAGGGCGTACGTCAGCTCGTGCTCGAAGACCTCGGCGTCGTCCGGGCCGGCGAAGTAGCCGTTCTTCTCACCGGCGGCGCGGTAGGTGAGCACCACGCGGTCGATGATCTGCTTGAGGCTCCACTCGCGCTGCGGGGTTCCGACGGCGCCGCGGAAGTACTTGGACGTGACGATGTTCACGGCGTTGACCGACCAGGAGTCGGGGAACTCCACGTCGCGCTGCTCGAAGTTGATCGAGCCGTCGCGCCAGTTGGTCATGACGACGTCGCGCCGCTCCCAGCGGACCTCGTCGTAGGGGTGCACGCCAGGAGTGGTGTGGATGCGCTCGATCCGAAGGCCGCCCTTGGGCGCCTTGCCGGCACCCTTGGCCCCGGTCCTGTCGGACTTCGACCCTCGTGCGGAACCGCTCGTGGTGTCTGTCACTTCTCGCTCCTCCTCCTGGTTGGGCAAACGCCCGGAGTGCACCGAAAAATCCGGGCACGACCGGTTCGCTGTTCCGATGCGCGGACAGGCGGGTCCCCCGACTGGCCGTGCACGTTTTGTCATGTTCTGTGCGCCGTTTTCGGGCACACGTCGACCCAAGGGGGCCGTCGGGTTGCTGCCGACCCCGGAAGGGGCCGGTGATGGGGCCGGGCCGCTAGGGCGCGGCGGCGGGGACGGGCACGCAGGTGCCGTCCGCCTCGGGGACGGGCTGCTCGGCGCGGAGTTCCGCGATGGCGGCCTCGAAGTCTTCGAGCCCGTCGTACGCCTGGTAGACGCTGGCGAAGCGCAGGTAGGCGACGACGTCGAGCTCCTTGAGCGGGCCGAGTATGGCAAGCCCGACGTCATGGGTGGTGAGTTCGGCGTTGCCGGTGGCGCGCACGCACTCCTCGACCCGCTGGCCGAGCTGGGCGAGGGCGTCCTCGGTGACCGGGCGGCCCTGGCAGGCCTTGCGGACTCCGGAGATGACCTTCTCCCGGGAGAACGGCTCGGTGACACCGCTGCGCTTGATGACCATCAGGGCGGCGGTCTCCACCGTGGTGAAACGGCGGCCGCAGTCCGGGCACTGCCTACGGCGGCGGATACAGCTGCCGTCCTCGGTGGTCCGGCTGTCGACGACACGGCTGTCGGAGTGCCGGCAGAAGGGGCAGTGCACCTGAGGATCCCTCCTTGGCAGGACGTGCGGACTGAGTCGAGTCTATGCGATCCCGGGGCACCCGAGGCAACCCGATCCTGAGGTCTCAACCACAAGTTCTGGGTCACGGAGAGGACTGTAGCCACTACATGTAGGTCTGAGGCGGATCCAGAGGCGCTGGCGTGTCGGCCCGGACTAAACTGCCTGAGCCGGCTTCGGCTCGAACATTTAATCGATGTACAACAAAGCCTTGATCGAGTCAGCCAACTCCCGAATAATTCACTCGAACGTGTGTTTGGCGCAACCTTTCGATACGAGGTGCGTTGGGCTGGAAAAAGGGAGAGGACAGCCGTCGAGAGGGGCAGCCATGAACACCGTCGAAACCAACACCATCCCGGTGCAGGAACACTCCCAGCTCAAGGTGGGGCAGCGCACCACGAATCAGCAGAGTGTGGACATCAGCATGGACCGTAGCGAAGAACACCGCCTCTCCGGCCCGGGCCTTTCCGGCGTGGGCCGCGTTCCGGACCAGCCGGTCGAACACTCCCCCGCGCTGGACGACGCCCACCCGGCGCCGACCCGTTCGATGCCCGGCCGACCTCCCGGGATCCGCACCGACGAGGCGGGACTCACCGAACGCCAACGCCGGGTGATCGAGGTCATCCGGGACTCGGTCCAGCGCCGGGGCTACCCGCCGTCGATGCGGGAGATCGGTCAGGCCGTCGGCCTGTCCAGCACCTCCTCGGTCGCCCACCAGCTGATGGCCCTGGAGCGCAAGGGATTCCTCCGGCGCGACCCGCACCGCCCGCGCGCCTACGAGGTCCGCGGCGTGGAGGTGGCCCGCCCGAACACCGCCGAGACGGCCGGCCGACCGTCCACCTCGTACGTCCCGCTGGTCGGTCGGATCGCCGCCGGCGGGCCGATCCTGGCCGAGCAGACGGTCGAGGACGTCTTCCCGCTGCCGCGCCAGCTGGTCGGCGAGGGCGAGCTGTTCGCACTGACCGTGCGCGGCGACTCGATGATCGAGGCGGCCATCTGCGACGGCGACTGGGTCACGGTCCGCCGCCAGCCGGTCGCCGAGAACGGCGACATCGTGGCCGCGATGATCGACGGCGAGGCCACCGTCAAGCGTCTCAAGCGTGAGGACGGCCGGATCTGGCTGATGCCGCACAACCCCGCGTACGAGCCGATCAACGGCGACAACGCGACCATCCTGGGCAAGGTCGTGGCGGTCCTCCGCCGACTCTGACCACCGGCCGGGAGCGACGGGACCGAAAGGACCGGCGCGCCGGCGCACCAACGAACCGACGGGGGAACGGCCTACGGGAAGGGGCTCCACGCGACATCGCGCGGAGCCCCTCCGTCGTCCCCGGGGGAGCCGCGGGCCCCGCCCCGGAACGGGCGCGCCCCGGGAGCAGCCCTTCGCGGACCTCCTCAGCCCCGCTCGGCCACCGGCCTGATCGGGGCCGCAGCGGCATCGATCGCCGCCAGCGAGCGGCGCACCTGGTTGCGGTCGGTGGTGTACCAGAACTCCGGCATCGAGGACCGGAAGAAGCTGCCGTACCGCTTGGTCTCCACCCGCGGGTCGAGGACCGCCACCACGCCCCGGTCCTCCGCCGCGCGCACCAGCCGACCCGCGCCCTGCGCCATCAGCAGCGCCGCGTGGGTGGCCGCGACGGCCATGAAGCCGTTCCCGCCCCGCTGTTCGACGTCCTTCTGGCGCGCGCTCATCAGCGGGTCGTCCGGGCGCGGGAACGGGATCCGGTCCATCACCACCAGCTGGCAGGCCGAGCCGGGCACGTCCACGCCCTGCCAGAGCGAGAGCGTGCCGAACAGGCAGGTGGTCGCGTCCGAGGCGAACTCGCGGATCAGCTCGCCCAGGGTGTTCTCCCCCTGGAGCAGGATCCGGTTGTCGAGCCGCTCCCGCAGCGCCTCGGCGGCCGTCTGGGCGCCGCGCATCGAGGAGAAGAGGCCCAGCGTCCGCCCGCCCGCAGCGCCGATCAGCTCGGTCAGCTCGTCCAGCATGTCGGGCCGTTCCGGGTCCCGCCCCGGGTCGGCCAGGTGCCGGGCGACGTACAGGATGCCCTGCTTGGGGTACTTGAACGGCGAGCCGACGTCGATGCCCCGCCAGTGCGGCACCGGCTCGTCCTCGGAGCCGGAACCTGAAGCAGCGCCGGAGCCGGAGCCGGCCGCAGCGGGGTTGTCGCCCGGCGTGCGCGCGTCCGGCAGCCGCGCGTCGGACGGCAGGCCGACCGACGCGGCGACGCCGTTGAAGTCCCCGCCGAGCTTGAGCGTGGCCGAGGTGAGCACCACCGACCGCTCCTTGTACAGGCCCTCGCGCAGCAGTCCGGAGACGCTCAGCGGGGCGACCCGCAGCGAGGCGGTGCCCAGGCCGAAGCGGTCGCTGCGCTCGATCCAGACCACGTCGTACTCGGAGTCCCGGAGCAGCCGGTCGGCGGTCTCGTGCAGCGTCTCGGCGGCGGCCATCGCCTGCTTGCGGACGGCGTCCTCGTCGGTGAGCGCCTTGTCCCTGGTCTCGCCGAGCGAGGTGATCACCTGCCGGGAGGCGTCCCGGATCGCGGTGACCGCGTACGCCAGGTACTCGGGCAGTTCCTCGACCCGACCGGGCTGGGCGGTCTCCATCAGGCCGTGGTAGTTCTCGGCCGCGGCCTGGAGCGCGTCCACCGCCTTCTCGTTGGCCAGCCGGGCGGCCCGCTTGACCGCGCGGTTCACCGCGCCGACGGTGAGCTCGGCGGTGGCCGCGCCGGTGACCCGGTTGACCAGTTCGTGGGCCTCGTCGACGATCAGCAGCTCGTGCTCGGGCAGCACCGGCGCACCCTCGATGGCGTCGATCGCCAGCATCGCGTGGTTGGTGACCACCACGTCCGCGAGTTTGGCCCGCTCGCGGGCCTTCTCGGCGAAGCACTCCTGCCCGTACGCGCAGCGGGTGGCGCCCAGGCACTCCTTGGAGGTGACCGCGAGCTGGGCCCAGGCCTTGTCGGAGACGCCGGGGCTCATGTCGTCCCGGTCGCCGGTCTCCGTCTCGTCGGCCCAGTCGCGCAGCCGGAGCACCTCCTGGCCGAGCTTGCCGGTGGGGCCGCCCAGGGCCTCCACCGGGTCGAAGAGGCCCTCGCCCTCGTCGCCCGGGGTGCCCTCGTTGGCCCGGTGGAGGCAGAGGTAGTTGGAGCGGCCCTTGAGCATCGCGAACAGCGGGCGGCGGCGCAGCACCGGGTGCAGGGCCTCCACGGTGCGCGGCAAGTCCCGTTCGACCAGCTGGCGCTGGAGCGCCAGCGTGGCGGTGGCGACCACCACGCGGTCCCCGTGGGCGAGCGCCGGCACCAGGTAGGCGAGGGACTTGCCGGTGCCGGTGCCGGCCTGGACCAGCAGGTGTTCGCCGTTGTCGACGGCGTCGGCCACGGCCTCGGCCATCCGGAGCTGGCCGGGGCGCTCGACGCCGCCGACGGAGGCCACCGCGGCGTGCAGCAGCTCGGGGATGCGGGACCGGGGGACGGCCTCGACCGGGGCGTCCGGGGTGTCCGCGGAGTCGACGCCGTCGGCGGCGTCCTCGGCGGGGACCTGGGATTCGGAGTCGTTCGTCATGACCGTCCCAGCCTACGGGGCGGGGGTGACAATCCGGCCCCGTCGGCCGGGCAGCTGCACCGTTCCCCCTTCCGCGAGCGCGTTCGGGACGGTGCCGTGCCGGGCCGCGTGCGGGCGGTGCGGGCGGTCTCCGTAGCCGTCCAGCAACAGCCGGTTGCGGTTGAGGCAGAGGCGGTCGATCCGCGGCAGGAACAGGTCGAAGAGCGCGAACCGCTCCGCCAGGTCGGGGAAGCGCTCCTGGTACCGGAGGACCTCGGCGCGCAGCAGCGCCCAGAACTCCGCCTCGGGCAGTCCGGCCTGCGCCTCCAGCAGCGGCGCCAGGTACCGGTAGACGCCGATGAAGAGCCCGGAGTGCAGGAACTGGCAGAGGCCCGGAGGGTCCTCGCGCAGCAGTACGGAGTCCACCTCGGCGGGCAGGCCCCGGAGTTCGGGCAGGTCCTGGTCGCTCAGGTTGACGTCGTCGACGAAGTCCTTGACCGCCAGCCGGGCCGGCACGTCGTGCTCGTCGAAGACGACGATGGCGTTCTCGCCGTGCGGGGAGAAGACCAGCCCGTACCGGTAGAGGAAGTGCAGCAGGGGCGGCAGCATCGCGGCGAACAGCCGGCCGGTCCACTCGGCGGGGGTGAGCCCGGAGCGGGCGACCAGTTCCGCGACGAGCGCCCGGCCGTCGGTGCCGGTCTGCAGCAGGGCCGCCAGGGTGCGGCCGTGCTCGCCCGGGTCCAGGGCGGGGCCGAGCGGTTCGCGCCAGATCGCGCCGAGCAGTTCCTTGTACTGGTACGGCGCCTCCGGCAGCTCGCGGTAGAGCGGGTGGTCGACCGTGACGGAGGCGATCTCGCCGAGGAGCACCACCCGGCACTCCTCGCGCAGGAACGGGTCCGCGTCGCGCAGTCCGTGGATCCAGGCGGTGACGGCGGGCGCGGCCAGGGTGCGCTCGGTCGGCAGGCCGCGCCAGACCAGGGTGTTGAGGACGGCGAGCGGCAGCTTGACGGTGCAGCGGTCGGGACGGCTCCGGTTGAAGAAGGAGCGGATCGACTGCTGGGGCAGCCGCAGGTCGCCGTCGCTGGCGAGCGGGACGATCTCGCCGGAGGCGATCCAGGGGGCGAAGAGCGGGACGACGGTCTCGTCCCACTGCCAGGGGTGGACCGGCAGCAACAGGTAGTCGTCGGCGTCGGGGCCCAGCGCGGCGCGCAGCGCGGCGGGGTCGTCCAGCTCGCGCCGGTAGAGCTGCTCGGGGTCGGTCAGGCCGGGGACGCCGCGGTACTCGGCGAGCCTGCGGTGGACGGCGATCCAGGGCAGTGGCCGGGGGGTGCGGGCCTCCGGGGCCCAGCGGGCGGCGTCGGTGGCGGAGAAGCCGATCCGGCCCTTGTTCGGGACGATCCACGGGTGGCCGCCCTGCCGGCCCTCCAGGTCGGTGTGCCCGAGGTCCGCGAGTTCGGCGGCGGTGAGGCCGGTGGCGAGGAGGTGGGCGTCGGCGATCAGGGTGGCGGTGAGTTCACGGATCAGGTGGCCGGTGGTGTCGCCGCGCAGGCCGAGGACGTGCCGGGCGTAGGGCAGGAAGCGCAGCGGGTCGAGGCCGTCGGGCCGGGTGCAGCGGACGGAGGCGGGGTCGACGAGCCAGCTCCCGTAGGCGCCGCGCCGGGCGGTGAAGCGGTACTCGGCCTCGGGCAGCTTGAGCAGGTGGTCGCGGCCGGCGCCGGTCCCGGTGCGGTCCCCCGTCCCGGCGCGGTCCCCCGTCGGGACCGGGGTTCCGGTCTCGACGGGGGTGATGAGCTCCTCGTAGGCGAACTCGCCGAGCATCTTGGCCAGCAGCGCGCGGCCGGCCCGCTGCCAGTGCCCGGCGGTGAGCTGCGGGGGCAGGTACAGCGGCGGTTCAGCGGCCGGCGGTTGCGGCACGGGTCGGCTCCTGGGGTCGGGGGACGGCGGGGACGTGGTCGGCGGGGGCGTGGTCGGCGGAGAGGCGGTCGGCGGGGGCACGGTCGGCGCCGGTGCGGGGGTCACCGGTGCGGGGGTCACCGGCGGGAGGGAGCCGGGCTCCGACGGGAGGCGCGAAGCCGGTCCAGGCGGTGCGGGCGGGCAACCGGTGGAGGGTCCGGCCGGTCACGGCGTTGAGGATCACCGCGGCCCGGTGGGCGCCGAGCCCGAGGTCGGGGGTGCCGACGCCGTGGGTGTGCAGCTCGGCGTTCTGCACGTAGAGGCCGCCGGTCACCTCGGGGAGGGTGGCCACCCGGTGGGAGAGGTCGACCCGGTAGCGGCCGTCCTCGTCCCAGTCGATCAGGTGGGAGAGGGGTTCGAGGGCGGCGGGGCGGGCGGCGCGGTAGCCGGTGGCGAGCACCACCGCGTCGGTCCGCAGGACGTGCTCGGCGCCGGAGTCGGTGTGTCGGCAGCGGAGTTCGAGTCCCCCGCAGGGACCGGGCCGGGCGTCGGTGACGGCGGTGCCGGGGGTGATGTCGACCGGGGCGGCGTCGATCGGCCGGCCCACGGTCCGCTCGTACAGGTGGTCGTGGATCTCGGCGAGGGTCTCGGCGGAGGCGGCCTTGTGCAGCTGCCACTGCGCCTCGACCAGGGCGCCCCGGACGGCTGCGGGCAGGCCGTGGAAGTACCGCGTGTAGTCGGGGGTGAAGTGTTCCAGGCCGAGCTTGGAGTACTCCATCGGCGCGAGCGCCCGGGTGCGGGTGAGCCAGCGCAGCCGGACCCCGTCGCCGTCGTGGCGGCGCAGCAGGTCGAGGAAGACCTCGGCACCGGACTGGCCGCTGCCGACCACGGTGATGTCCCGGGCCCCGGACAGCCCGTCGCGCCGGTCGAGGTAGTCGGCGGAGTGGAAGGCTCCGGGGTGGCCGTCGAGCGCGGCGAAGGCCTCGGGGCGGACCGGCCGGGTGCCGACGCCGAGCACGAGGTGGTACGCCTCGACCGTGGTCGACCGGCCGGTGGCGGTCTCCCGCAGTTCGGCGCGGTACCGGTCGCCGGTCCAGTGCAGGGCGGTGACCTCGGTGGCGAAGCGGCAGTTGGCGAGCCGGCCGGCGGCCCAGCGGCAGTAGTGGTCGTACTCGCGGCGGGTGAGCTGGAAGCGTTCGGTGAAGTAGAACGGGAAGAGCCGGTCCTGTTCGCGCAGGTAGTTCAGGAAGGACCAGGGGTTGGTCGGGTCGGCCAGCGAGACCAGGTCGGCGAGGAACGGCACCTGCATCCGCGCACCGTCGACCAGCATGCCGGGGTGCCAGCGGAACTCCGGTCGCTGGTCGCAGAAGAGGGTGCGCAGGCCGGGCACGGGTTCGGCGAGCGCGGCGAGCGAGAGGTTGAACGGGCCGATGCCGACGCCGAGCAGGTCGTACGGCTCGGGCGGGGCTGCTGGGGTGTCCATGAGTCGGGAGGTGTCCTAGGCGGGATGCGTGGGTTGACGGGATGCGGGTCCGGGCGCGGGGCGGGACGCCGCGGCGTCCGGGCCGCCGGAGGTGACGGGGTGCGGGCCGTGGGACGTGACGGGGTCCGGGAGGCGGAGGGTGGGGTCCGGGAGCCGGTCGCGGACCATCAGCGCGGCGCGTTTGCCGGGCAGGTCGAGTTCGGCGGCGAGCCGGAACCCGGCCCGTTCGAAGGTCCGGACCGAGCGCCGGTTGCGGACGTCGGGTTCGGCGACCACCCGCTCGCACCGCGGACGTTCCCGCAGGACACGGGCGGCCAGCGCGGCCAGCAGGGTGGCGCCGAGGCCCCGGCCGCGGCTGGCCGCCGGGCCGAGCAGCAGGTGGAGGCCGGTGTCGTGCGGCCGGGCGGGGTAGTGCGCGGCGAGCGGGTCGAGGTCGGCCCGGTAGACCTCCCAGTAGCTCATCGGGGCGTCGTCGAGCAGGCCGAGGCAGGGCACGCTGCGCCCGTCGCCGTCGAGCTGGGCCCGGACGTGCCGTTCGGTGCCCGCCTGCGGGCCGGCGAGCTCCCAGAAGGCGTCGACCTCGGGGTCGTTCATCCAGCGGACGAGCAGCGCGAGGTCGGCGGGGAGCCGGACCGGGCGGAGCCGGAACTCGCCGGCGGGGGTGGGCATGGCACCCCAGCCGGACGGGTCGTCGGGCGTCGTCACGCGCCGGCCACCGGGTTGGGGATGTCGACGTAGACGGACTGGGTGGCGACCGGGCCGACCAGTTCGTCCATGCCGTTGAGCCGGGTGAGCAGGTTGGCCTTGCAGGGCAGGGTGGGGGCGTCCAGCAGCAGCGCGGGCAGCGTGGAGCCGGTGGCGCCGGCGGCCGGTCCGGCGAGGAACCGGCGCAGCGCGGCCAGCAGCAGGGCCTCGTCGGCGAGTTGCTGGGAGCCGAGGGCGCCGATCAGGCCGAGGACGTGGTTGATGCCCAGGTAGTAGGCGAAGTGGTGGTCGATCACCTGGTCGTCGAGGAAGGTGTCGCTCTGCGCGCCGAGGCCGGGCAGCCGGGCGGTGAGCCGGTCGGCGGCGCTCTGCCGGTAGTAGTAGCCCTGGTTGTCGCGGTAGCGGCCGCCGCGCGGCCAGCAGTCGGCGTCGAGCAGGACGAGGCTGTTCTGCTGGTGCGCCTCCAGCGCGATGCCGGCCTGTCCGTCGAGCCAGAGGACGGGCAGCACGACGGCGTCCAGGTAGCGCAGGAACCATTCGGCGGCGACGGTGCGCAGCGGGCGGCCGGTGCGGGCGGCGAGGGCGCGCAGGGTGTCGCCGAGGCGGGACGGCACGGTCCCGGCGGCGCCCCCGGCGCCCCCGGTGGCCGCGGACGCCGCGGCGCCCGCGATCCCCTCGATCCCCTCGATCCCCGTGGCGGCGGTGCCGTCCGGCCGTTCGGCGACCAGCCCGGCCACGCAGTAGGCGCGGTCGGCGGGCGCGAAGGGCTGGGCGCGGAGCACGGTGTCCAGGCCGCCCGGATCGCCCAGGCCCGGGTGGTCGACGCCGATCCACGCGGGGTCGCGGACCACGTCGAAGCCGGGGTGGGCGGCCCGCCATTCGGCGCCGAGGCCGCTCTCCAGCAGCCGGTGCATCTCCAGGCCGCGGTGGAGCTCCTTGCGGAGGTTCTCCCGGCGGGAGTTGGTGATCCGCAGGCCGAGCGAGAGCTTCAGCATCCAGGGGGTGCCGGGCCGGTAGACGGTGCGGACCGAGGAGGTGGGGTACCAGGCCGCGCCGACCGGGCCGAGGTCGTGCAGCCGGCCTTCGGCGAGCAGGGCGGCGACGGCCGGGCGGTGTGCCAGTTCGCGGGCCTGCCAGGGGTGCAGCGGCAGGGCCGCGGTGCCGGGCGGCAACAGGGCGGCGTCGCCGAGGAGCCGGGCGGTGATCCGGTCGACGCTCTCGGGGAGGGCCGAGCCGGCCGCGAGGAGCTCCCGGTCGACGGCGTACCAGTGCACCTGGAAGGAGCCGTGCAGTTCCGGCGAGTAGGCGGCGCTCTGGGCGGGGCCGAGGCCGTCCCGGCTCTTCGGGGTGGGGTGCATCGGGTGGCCGAGCAGGAGGGACTGTTCGGCGGCGAGGAACCGGGAGCCCTCCGGCCCGCCGGCGGGCGGGGCGGGGGTGGTCCGGTGGTGGGTGAGGATGTCGGCGGTGCGGACCACCGAGTCGGCGACCCGGGCGGCGAGGTCGGCGATCTGTCCGGGGTCGGGCCGGTCGGCTGCCGCCGCGGCGAGCAGGGCGGCGGCGGTGACGGCGTCCACGGGGGCGTCGGCGGTGCCGGGGCCCGCGGCGAGGGTGGCCGGACCGAAGCGGTGCCAGCCGGCCGGCGACCAGTGGCGGACGGGGGCGGAGAGCCGGGCGGCGCCGCCGAGGACGGCGATCCGCAGGTGCCCGTCCGGGCCGGGGGTGGCGCCGGTCTCGCGGGCCCAGCAACGCAGCAGGGCCTCCAGGGCCGCCTGTTCGGCGGCGACGGCCGGATCCGGGTGGAGCAGCCGGTCCGCCCGGCCCTCGACCGCCGGGGCGGGCACCGGGACGGAGACCGCCGGCGCGGCGGCGGCCGGGGCGGGCACCGGCGCGGCGGCGGGCGCCGGAACGGCGACCGGGAGGGGCGGGGCCGTGGCGGACGGGACGTCGGGCGGTGCTCCGGTGAGGGCGGTGCTCAATGCTGCTCCTTGGGGCGCGTGGGATGCCGACGCGCGTGGGGTGGAGAGGAACTGGCGGGCGCTCGCACCGTCGCGTCAGGTAAGGGTTACCTATCCCTGACGGGTGATCACAAGAACGGCTCACTCGTCCGGGTGAAGAACGGCCGTTGTTCACCGCTCAGGGGGAGGGAGGGCCCTTCGTACCGACGAGCCGGGCGGGACCACCCCGCCGAGGCCGCCCGGTCCACGTCACAGATCGGTGACCGCCGGCCGCGCCCGGAACCCGGGGGTCGGCCGGTGCCGTCCTGATGCCCAGTGAAAGACTCCGAGGCGGCGGTGCGCCGCCCGTACGCCGAACTACCAGGGGGAAGCACACCATGCCAGTGATCCACCGGTCAGCCGTGGCCGCGGCCCTCGCCGCGGGGACCCTGCTCGCCGTCACCGCCTGCGGCCCGGACGGGCCCTCCGGCGGCGGGGGTACCGCCGCGCCGCCGCCCGCCACGGGCAGTGCCACCGCCACGGGGGGCGGCAGCGGCGCGATCGGCGGCATCACGCTCCCGACGGGTCTCCCGAGCGGCCTGCTGGAGGGCCTGCCGAAGAGCTGGGACGACCTGACGAAGTGGACCTTCGACGACTGGGACAAGTGGGCGTCCAAGAACGTCTTCAACAACCCGATCGTGAAGGACTTCTGGAACCCGGACAAGATGGGCGACTCCAAGCCGGCCGACCCGGCGCCGCCCACCGCCAAGCCGGCCGGCGACGCCGGGGTCACCGACCCCGAGCCGCCGGTGGTCAAGGCCGTGCCGGTGCCGCGCCCGTACACCAAGCAGCCCTCCGGGAAGATCTTCTTCTCCGCCGACGGCGGTCGCGGCAACTGCTCGGCCACCGTGATCGCCGACCCGGCGCACCCGGGCAAGAGCAACCTGGTCTGGACGGCCGGCCACTGCGTCCACCCGGGCAAGGGCGGCAAGTACTTCAAGGACCTGGTCTTCGTGCCGGCCTACAACAACTCCGGCGCCTCCAGCGGCGGCAAGAAGGCCCCGCTGGCCGAGCTCGCACCGCTCGGCACCTGGTGGGCGAAGGACGTGGTGACCTCGCCGCAGTGGCTGGTCGAGGGCGGCGGCACCGGCGACGCGGCCAGCCAGTACGACTTCGCGATCATGCGGGTGAGCAACCAGAACGACACCGGCAAGTCGCTGGAGGAGACGGTCGGCTCGGCCGTCCCGGTCTGGTTCGACGCCCCGCGCGACAAGGTCGCCGTCTCGGCCGTCGGCTACCCGCTCTTCAAGCCGTTCGACGGCCAGGAGCTCTACAAGTGCGAGGGCGGGAAGCCGACCCGGCTCTCCTTCGACCCGAAGCGCCCGTCGATGCTCACCATCGGCTGCAACATGACCCAGGGCTCCAGCGGCGGCGGCTGGTTCGCGCCGATGCCGGACGGCCGGACCGCCCTGGTCTCCAACACCTCGATCGGCACCCAGGACCACACCTCGCTGAGCGGGCCGTACCTGGAGACGGTCGCCAAGCAGGCGCTGGACTGGATCTCCAGGAAGAAGTAACCGGCCGTACGCCGACGGGCCCCGGTCCGCCCTCCCGAGGGAGGGCGGACC
>NZ_JBHXDN010000043.1:0-49433 GCF_042726075.1 Kitasatospora sp. NPDC127035
GCGCCCCCCCGCCGCCGCGCGCCGGCCCCCCCCCCCGCGCCCCGCCGGGCCGGCCCCCCCCCCCCCCCCTCCGCCGTGCCGGGGGGTGCCGCGCAGCAGGCGCTCGCAGGGGCGCTCGACCCCGTGGTACAGCGCACCGGCGGCCAGGAGCGAGACACCGGCCAGCAGCAGCCAGACGGCCGCCGTCGCCGCCACGGCCCCGGGCGCGGGCCGGCCGGCCGCGTGCAGCCAGCAGCGGATGCCGATCTCGTGCACCAGGTACCAGGCGTACGACCACTCGCCGAGCCGGACCGCCGTCCGCCCGGCCAGCAGCCGCGGCCCGCCGGCCGGCCCGAGGTCCCGCTGCGCGGCGGCCGTCAGCAGGACGGCGAACAGCGGGGCCGGGAAGAGCTGTGCGGCGCTGTACGGGCCCCACCAGACGGAGTCCGGCGCGGCCGTGTGCCACGGCACCAGCAGCAGGTGCCAGCCGGCCACCGCCGCCGCGGCCGGGGCGAGCGGGACGCGGGGGAGCAGCCCGTGCCGGACGGCCAGCCCGGCGACCACGCCGAGTACGAACTGCGGGGTGCGGGTCAGCGGCAGGTAGTCGAGCAGCCAGCCGCGGACGGCCGGGTCGGCCGGCAGCAGCGGACCGGCCAGCCACAGCGCCGGGCCGGCCGCCGCGCAGAGCGCGGCGAGCGGCGTCCAGAGCCGGCGGCGCCCGGCCAGGGCCCGCAGGAGGAAGGGGAAGAGCAGGTAGAACCAGGCCTCGGCGCCCAGCGACCAGGCGGCCGGGTTGCCGCCGAACACCGTCCCGGGGGCCCAGGTGTGCAGGAGCGGCAGCGACCAGAGGACCGCCGCGAGCGGCAGGACGGCGCCGAGGGCGGCGCCGGCACCGAGCGAGAGCGCGGTGGTGAGCGCGTGCAGCGGCCAGATCCGGGCGAACCGGCGGCGGGCGAAGCGGCCCGGGGCGGTCGGCATGCCGTCGTACGTCCAGGCGAGGACGAAGCCGGAGAGGACGAAGAAGAAGGTCACCCCGCTCCGGCCGTACCAGCCGAGCGGGCCGAGGACGGGCACCTCGCCGACCTTGCGGGCCAGGTGGTAGACGACGACCAGCAGCGCGGCCCAGAACCGGAGCCCGGTGAGCGAGGGCAGGCGGGCGGGCATCGGGGCTCCGGAGGGGCGGGGAGGAGGAGGGGAAGAGGAAGCGGGGAGGAACGGACGGGAACGAGGACGGGCCGGGTGTGGGCCGGGTGCGGGAACGGCTCGACTCCGGTTCCAACGATCCGGGGCGGGTCCGGGACACGCGCCCCGAACTCGCCCCGGGCTCGGCGCAGCAGACCGGTGCTCCGGTCGAACCGGACCGTGCCGTTCGCGGAGGCGGCTTCCACCCCGCCGAGCGTCCGTCGGACGCAGGCGACCCGGAGCCCCCCGGCCCGGGCCCGCACACGCCCGGCGAGACGCCGAGCAGCAGCCGGAAAGCGGCGCCGGCGGCCGGAACCGGTGGCGCCGGGGCGCGCCCCCGCGGGCCCGGCCGCGTACGCTGCTGGGGCGGGCCCGCCCTGTGGCCGGGAGGGCCGGAAAGCCGGAGGGGCGATGGCGGTGGAGGAACAGCGGGCCGGGAGCCGGGTCAGCCGGCCGGAGGTCAGGCTGGTGCGGCGCGGGTTCACCGACCCCGAGCGGGCGCTGCGGCTGCTCGCCGAACCCGCGCTGGACGGGCTCGCCGGGGACCCGGTGCTGCTGGACGCGCTCGGCGCCACCGCCGACCCGGACCTCGCCCTGCTCGGCCTGGCCCGACTGCTGGAGGCCGCCGACGCGACCGACCGCCACACCCTGCGCGACACCCTGACCACCTCGAAGCCGCTGCGGGACCGGCTGCTCGGCGTGCTCGGCGAGTCCACCGCGCTCGCCGACCACCTGGCCCGGCACCCGCACGACTGGCACATCCTGGTCACCTTCGAGCTCCGCGACATGCACCCCGGGCCGGAGGACTTCCGCCGCGCGCTCCACCAGGGCGTCTGGGAGAACGACGCGGGCGCCCGCAGCCGGGCCGACGCGCTGCGGATCGCCTACCGCCGCTGCCTGCTGGCCATCGCCGCCCGCGACCTCACCGGCACCACCGACCTCGCCCAGACCGCCGCCGAGCTCGCCGACCTGGCCGGCGCCACCCTGCAGACGGCCCTCGACATCGCCGCCGAACAGGACCCGGACGCCGCCGCGGTCTGCCGCCTGGCCGTCATCGGCATGGGCAAGTGCGGCGGGCGCGAACTCAACTACGTCTCCGACGTGGACGTCATCTACGTCGCAGAGCCGTGCGAGGGCGCCGACGAGCACGAGGCGCTCAAGGCCGCCACCCGACTCGCCGCCGCGCTGACCCGGCTCTGCGCCGACACCACCGGTGAGGGCACGATCTGGCCGGTCGACGCCAACCTCCGCCCCGAGGGCCGCAACGGACCGCTGGTCCGCACCCTGGCCAGCCACCTCGCGTACTACCAGCGCTGGGCCAAGACCTGGGAGTTCCAGGCACTGCTGAAGGCCCGCCCGGTGGCCGGGGACACCGAACTCGGCGAGGCGTACGTGGCGGCGCTGGCCCCGCTGGTCTGGCAGGCCGCCGCCCGGGAGAACTTCGTCACCGACGTGCAGCAGATGCGCCGCCGGGTGATCGAGTCCATCCCCGCACCCGAGCTGGACCGCCAGCTCAAGCTCGGCCCGGGCGGCCTGCGCGACGTCGAGTTCTCCGTCCAGCTGCTCCAGCTGGTGCACGGCCGCACCGACCCGGCCCTGCGCAGCGGCAACACCCTGGAGGCGCTGGCCGCGCTCTCCCGGGGCGGGTACGTGGGCCGGGCCGACGCCGCCTCGCTGGACGCCGCCTACCGGTTCCTGCGCTCGCTGGAGCACCGGATCCAGCTGCACCGGCTGCGCCGCACCCACCTGATGCCCACCGGTGAGGAGGACCTGCGCCGGCTGGCCCGCTCGCTCGCGCCGCTGATCAACGGCGACACCCGGGCCGATCCGGTCGCGGCCCTCCAGCGGGACTGGAAGCGGCACGCCGTCGAGGTGCGGCGGCTGCACGAGAAGCTGTTCTACCGGCCGCTGCTGGACGCCGTCGCCGAACTGCCGGTCGGCGCGGCCGGCCTCACCCCGGACGCGGCCCGGGCCCGGCTGGAGGCACTCGGTTACGCCGACCCGGCCGCCGCCCTGCGGCACCTCTCGGCGCTCGCCTCCGGGGTGAGCCGCAAGGCCGCCATCCAGCGGACCCTGCTGCCGGTGCTGCTCGGCTGGTTCGCCGACTCCGCGGACCCGGACGCCGGATTGCTCAACTTCCGGCAGGTCTCCGACGCGCTCGGCCGGACGCCGTGGTACCTGCGGCTGCTGCGGGACGAGAGCGCCGCCGCCGAGCAGCTGGCCCGGGTCCTGTCGGCCGGCCGGCTCGCCCCCGACCTGCTGCTACGGGCCCCCGAGGCGGTGGCCATGCTCGGCGACCCGCAGGGGCTGGTGCCGCGCGGGCGGGCCGCGCTGGAGCAGGAGGTGCTGGCCGCCGTGGGCCGGGCCGACTCGACCGCCGCGGCGGTGGCCGCCGTCCGCGCGGTGCGCCGCCGGGAGCTGTTCCGGACCGCCGCCGCCGACGTCCTCGGGCGGCTCGGTGACGATCCGGCCGAGGCGCTGGACGCCGCAGGGGAGGCGCTCACCGCGCTCAACGCCGCCACCCTGCAGGGCGCGCTGCGGGCCTGCGTCGCCGGCTGGGAGGCCCGGAACGGGGCGCTGCCGACCAGGATCGCGGTGATCGCGATGGGCCGCTTCGGCGGACGCGAGCTCGGTTACGGCTCCGACGCCGACGTGCTCTTCGTCCACGAGCCGCTGCTCGGATCACTGGAGGAGGACGCGGCCCGGGCCGCCCAGGCGGTCTGCAACGAGCTGCGCTCGCTGCTGGCCGCGCCGTCCACCGAGCCGCCGCTGGAGGTCGACGCCGACCTGCGTCCGGAGGGGCGCCAGGGTCCGCTGGTGCGCACCCTCGCCTCGTACACGGCGTACTACCGGCGCTGGTCGCACGTCTGGGAGAGCCAGGCGCTGCTGCGGGCCGAGCCGGTGGCCGGGGACGAGGCGCTGGGGGAGCGGTTCCGGCAGCTGATCGACCCGATGCGCTACCCGGGCGCGGGGGTGGCGGAGCGGGACCTGGTGGAGATCCGCCGGATCAAGGCCCGGATCGAGGCCGAGCGGCTGCCGCGCGGCGCCGACCCGACCACCCACACCAAGATCGGCCGGGGCGGGCTGGCCGACGTGGAGTGGACCGTCCAGCTGCTCCAGCTCCGGCACGGGCACGGGCTTCCGGCGCTGCGCACCACCCGGACCAGGGCGGCGCTGGCGGCGGCGGTGGAGGCGGGGCTGGTCGAGGAGGCGGACGCGGAGGTGCTGGACGCGGCCTGGGTGCTGGCCTCCCGGGTGCGGTCGGCGGTGATGCTGGTCCGCGGCCGGCCGGGGGACTCGTTCCCCGCGGACGCCCGGGAACTCGCGGGGGTCGCCCGCTACCTGGGGTACGGCGCCGGGCACAGCGGGGAGCTGGTGGACGACTACCGGCGGACCACGCGGCGGGCCCGGGCGGTGGTGGAGCGGCTGTTCTACGGGTGAGACCCGGGCCGATCCGGCACCCCGGGCGACCCCCGGGGGGCGCCCCGGACGGACGGCGAAGGGCCCCGCGAAAGATCGCGGGGCCCTTCGGAAGATCGGGGGGTCAGCGCCGTCCGGCGGTCACCGAGGACTCGCTCCACTGCTCGGGGACCGTGACCGGTTTCTCCTCGGCCGTCTCCCGGGCGGGCACCCTGGGCAGCCGGTAGGGCCAGGCGTGGTAGATCAGCCGGGCGGCGGCGAAGCCGACCGCGAGGCAGACGACGCCGCCCACCGCGTCCATCCAGAAGTGGTTGGCGGTGGCGACGATCACCACCAGGGTGGCCACCGGGTAGAGCAGGCCGAGCACCCGGACCCAGGTCGCACGGGCGAGGAAGAAGATGGTCAGCCCGCACCAGAGCGACCAGCCGATGTGCATCGAGGGCATCGCCGCGTACTGGTTGGAGACGTGG
The DNA here is from genome assembly GCF_042726075.1 of Kitasatospora sp. NPDC127035. Taxonomy (NCBI): domain Bacteria; kingdom Bacillati; phylum Actinomycetota; class Actinomycetes; order Kitasatosporales; family Streptomycetaceae; genus Kitasatospora; species Kitasatospora sp. NPDC127035. The sequence goes on from NZ_JBHXDN010000043.1 coordinate 5,052, forward strand.
GTGGCGGGCCCGGAGGCCATCGAGCCCCAGGTGCCGTGCGTCTTCACGGTGTCGATGAAGCCGCCGTCGGTCATCAGCCGGGGCGGCGCCAGCGGGAAGAAGTAGAAGCCGACCAGCGCGATGCCGGTGGTGATGAACAGCACCGTGCGCGCCGCGCCGTAGCGGCCCGGCTGCCGGCGGTAGAGCCACACCAGCACGCCGATGGTCACGACGAAGTGCAGTGTCGCGTAGTAGTAGTTCATCCCCGTGATGAGCCAGCCGACGCCGTCCACCGCGTGGTTCACCGAGCGCTCGACGGCGACGCCGAGGGCGCGCTCGAAGTCCCAGATCCAGCCCGCGTGCTTCTGGGCGATCGACTCCTGCTCGGGGACGGCGTTGCGCACGAGGGAGTAGATCCAGTAGCTGAGGCCGATCAGCGCCAGCTCGAACCAGATCCGTGGCCGGGCCGGGGAGCGGCGCTGCTCGCGGACGCGGCTGCGCAGCGCAGCCGTACGGGTCTGGGCCGCGCGGGTGGCTCCGTCGGGCATGCGGCCGCCGTTCTGCTGGATCTCGGTCGGTTCCCCCATGGACGAGAAGTCTGCCAGACGTCCCGTAGCCGTCTGCTCATCCTCCGGAAGTGGATTCTTCACCGGCTGTCCCCCTTCAGGGCTAGGGGGTTTCTCCCGCCGGGGCAGGGTGTACGGGCGAATCTGGTGCGAACCGGCGGGACGGGCATACGTCCCATTGTCACGCCGGGCGGCGCGGGTGGCGCAATCGGGGGTCGGGCGCCGCTGCGGCAGGCGTATTTTCCCCGCCCGAAACCCTTTCTGCATCTTGCTGAAACATATTGCAGGCCGCTAGCGTCCTGGCAACTCGCTCACCCCTTCCCCCGCAAGGGAGCCCTCCGTGGCCGATGTCCCGCCCCGCCGCCGGCGGCGCACCACCCGCAGACCCGGCCGGACGGCGGTGCTGCTCGCCGCCTCGCTGACCGCCGCCACCCTCGGTACCGCCGGCCCGGCCGCACTCGCCGCAGGCCCGCCCGGACCGCCCTCGGACGCCGCGCTCGCCGCCACCGCCGGGCGCCACGACCTGACCCGCGAGCAGTTCTACTTCGTCCTGCCGGACCGGTTCGCCAACGGCGACCGCGGCAACGACACCGGGGGCGTCACCGGCACCCGGCTGGACCACGGCCTCGACCCGGCCGACAAGGGCTTCTACCACGGCGGCGACCTGGCCGGCCTGCTCCAGCGGCTCGACTACGTCCAGAACCTCGGCACCACTGCGATCTGGATGGCGCCGCTCTTCCGGAACAAGCCGGTCCAGGGCACGGGCGACAGCGCGAGCGCCGGGTACCACGGCTACTGGATCACCGACTTCACCCAGGTCGACCCGCACTTCGGCACCAACGAGCAGCTCAAGGAGCTGATAGCCGAGGCCCACCGGCGCGGCATGAAGGTCTTCTTCGACGTCATCACGAACCACACCGCCGACGTCATCGACTACCGGCAGCAGCAGTACGGCTACCGCACCACCGGGGCGTTCCCGGTCCTGGACGCCGACGGCAGGCCGGTCGACGAGACCGCGCTCGCCGACGCGAACGCCGCCTGGCCGAAACTGGGCAAGGACTCGTTCCCCTACAGCCCGGTCTTCCGCCGGCCGGCCGACGCCACCGCCAAGACCCCGGCCTGGCTCAACGACCCCGCGCTCTACCACAACCGGGGCGACTCGACCTTCGCCGGCGAGTCCGCGACCGAGGGCGACTTCTCCGGCCTCGACGACCTGGACACCCAGAACCCCAAGGTGGTCAAGGGCTTCGAGAAGGTCTACCAGCAGTGGGTCAGGGAAGCCGGCGTGGACGGCTTCCGGATCGACACCGTCAAGCACGTCAACATGGCGTTCTGGCAGCAGTGGGCCCCCTCGCTCAAGGAGTTCGCCGCCAAGCAGGGCAACCGCAAGTTCTTCATGTTCGGCGAGGTCTACTCCGGCGACCCCGCGGTCACCGCGCCGTACGTCACCAGGGGCCGGCTCCAGGCCACCCTCGACTTCCCGTTCCAGAACGCCGCCCGCAGCTACGTCTCCCAGGGCGGCTCGGCCCGCACCCTCGCCGACGTCTACGGCCAGGACTACCGCTACACCACCGCCGACACCGACGCCTACGAGCTGCCGACCTTCCTCGGCAACCACGACATGGGACGGTTCGGCTCCTTCCTGCTCGCCGACGACCCCGGCGCCGACGAGGCCACCCTGCTGCGCAGGGACCGGCTCGGCAACGAGCTGATGTTCCTCACCCGCGGCCAGCCCGTCGTCTACTACGGCGACGAGCAGGGCTTCACCGGCGCCGGCGGGGACAAGGACGCCCGGCAGGACGTCTTCACCTCGCAGACCGCCTCCTACAACACCGACCGCGTGCTCGGCGGCGCCACCGGCCCCGCCGACCGGTACGGGCAGGACGGTGAGCTGTACCGGGGCATCGCCGGCCTGGCGAAGCTGCGCCGCGACCACCCGGCCCTCGCCGACGGCGCCCAGATCGAGCGGTACGCCGCCGACGGACCGGGCGTCTACGCCTTCTCCCGGATCGACGCCGGGCAGCAGGTCGAGTACCTGGTGGCCGTCAACAACGCCGCCGGGCCGAAGACCGTCACCCTGGACACCTTCTCGGCCGGCCAGGGCTTCGACCGGATCTACCCGGAAGCGGGCGAGCGGCTCACCAGCGGCGCCGACCGCAGGCTCACCGTCACCGTGCCGCCGCTCTCCTCCGTCGTCCTCAAGGCCGCCGGACGGATCGCCCCGGCCGCCGCCGCGCCCTCGATCACCCTGCGCGCGCCCGCCGCCGGCTCCACCGGCACCGTCACCGTCGGAGCGGACGTCCCCGGTGGCGGGTTCGACCGGGTCACCTTCGCCGCACAGGTCGGCGACCGGCCCTGGCAGGTGCTCGGCACCTCCGACACGGGCCGCCACGCCGTGACCCAGGACCTCGCCGGCGTCGCCCCCGGCACACCGGTCCGGTACAAGGCCGTCGTCCAGGACGCGGCCGGCCGGCTGCGCTCCGCCACCGGCGGCTTCACCACCGGCACCCCCGACCCCCGGCCGGTGCCCAGCGCCACCGCCCGCCCGTACGCCGTCGTCCACTACCAGCGCAAGAACGGCGACTACGACGGCTGGAACCTCTACGCCTGGGGCGACCTCGCCGACGGCGAGGCCACCCCGTGGCCGGCCGGGCACGGCTTCACGGGCCGGGACGCCTACGGCGCCTTCGCGTACGTGAAGCTCAAGCCGGGCGCCTCGGACGTCGGCTTCGTCGTGGAGAAGGACGGCGTCAAGGACGTCGACGCCGACCGCCGGATCGACGTCGGCGCGACCGGCGAGATCTGGCTCAAGGAGGGCGACCCGACCGTCCGGACCGCCGACCCCGGGCCGGTGAGCACCCCGCCGGCCGGCACGGCGGTGATCCACTACAACCGGGCCGACGGCGACTACGACGGCTGGGGCCTGCACGACTGGACGGGCGCCGCCACCCCCACCGACTGGGGCAACCCGCTGATGCCGGTGCGCCGCGACTCCTTCGGAGCCGTCTTCGAGGTGCCGCTCGCCCCCGGCGCGACCAGCCTGAGCTACATCCTCCACCGGGGCAACGACAAGGACCTGCCGAACGACCAGTCCCTCGACCTCACCGGCACCGGCCGCGAGGTCTGGATCCTCGGAGGCCGCGAGGGCTACCTGCTGCCGCAGACCGCCGCCGCCTCCTCGCAGCTGGACCTCGGCTCGGCCAAGGCCCAGTGGATCGACGCGAGGACGGTCGTGGTCCCGGCGGGCTACGGCGCCACCGACGCCGCCCTCGCCGCCGGCACCAGCGCCCAGCTGGTCTACGACCCCGCCGGCGGCATCCGCACCGAGAAGGGCGCGCTGACCGCGGCGGGGCAGTGGATCCGGTTGGAACCGGTTTCGGGCGGGCTCACCGCCGCGCAGCGGACCGCGTTCCCGCACCTCGCCGGCTACCGGGCGTTCACGGTCGACCCGCGCGACGCCACCCGGGTGGCCGCCGCCCTGCGCGGCCAGCTGCTCTTCACCGAACACCTGCCCAGCGGCGCCGTGCTGGCCGCCACCGGCGTGCAGATCCCCGGCGTCCTCGACGACCTGTACGCCCGGCGCACCGGCAAGGTCGACCTCGGCCCGGCCTACTACCGCGGCAAGGTCGCGCTGTCCCTCTGGGCACCGACCGCACAGGAGGTGTCCGTCCAGGTCTTCGACTCCCCGGCCGGTGGCACTCCGAAGACCCTCCCGCTGAAGCTGGACGACGAGACCGGCGTCTGGGAGATCGTCCGCGACAAGGCCGAGTTGGACGGCAGGTACTACCTCTACCAGGTCAGGGTCTGGGCGCCGGGCGCCCGGCAGATGGTGGTCAACACCGTCACCGACCCGTACTCGGTCGCGCTCTCCACCGATTCGCGGCGGAGTCTGGTCGCGGACCTCTCCGCCGCGGCGCTCAAGCCCCCGGGCTGGGAGGACCACGCCGTCCCGGCGGCCGTCCCGCTCGCCCGGCAGCAGATCCAGGAGCTGCACGTCCGGGACTTCTCGGTGGCGGACGCCACCGTCCCGGCCGCCGAGCGCGGCACCTACCTGGCCTTCGCCGAGTCCGAATCGGCGGGCATGAAGCACCTGCGCGAGCTGGCCCTGGCCGGGGTGACCACCGTCCACCTGCTGCCGACCTTCGACATCGCCACCGTCCGGGAGAACCGGGCCGAGCAGAAGCTGCCCGCCTGCGACCTCGCCGCCCTGGCGGCCGACAGCGACAGGCAGCAGGAGTGCGTGGCCGCCGTCGCCGCCGAGGACGCCTACAACTGGGGCTACGACCCGCTGCACTACACGGTGCCGGAGGGCTCGTACGCCACCGACCCCGAGGGGACCGCGCGCACCGTGCAGTTCCGGCGGATGGTGCAGGCGATCCACGCGGCCGGGCTCCGCGTGGTCCTCGACGTCGTCTACAACCACACCGCGGCCGGCGGCCAGGCCGAGCACTCGGTGCTGGACAAGGTCGTCCCCGGCTACTACCAACGGCTGGACGCCGACGGGAAGGTGACCACGGACAGCTGCTGCGCCGACACCGCGCCCGAGCACGCCATGATGAACCGCCTGGTGGTCGACTCGGTGACCACCTGGGCCCGCGAGTACAAGGTGGACGGCTTCCGCTTCGACCTGATGGGCCTCGACCCGAAGTCCACCATGCTGGACGTGCAGGCCGCGCTGCGCCGGATGACTCCGGAGTCGGACGGTGTCGACGGCAGGAACGTCCTCCTCTACGGCGAGGGCTGGAACTTCGGCGTCGTCGCGGACAACGCCCGCTTCGAGCAGGCTACCCAGCTCGCCATGGCGGGAACCGGCATCGCCACCTTCGACGACCGGCTCCGCGACGCGGCCCGCGGCGGCAACTTCCAGCTCTCCTCCGCCCCGCAGCAGGGCTTCGCCTCGGGCCTGTTCACCGACCCGAACGGCTCGCCCGCCAACGGCACGCCCGAGCAGCAGAGGGCCCGGCTGCTGAAGCAGATGGACCAGTTGAAGGTCGGGCTGACCGGCAACCTGGCCGGCTACGCCTTCACCGACAGCTCCGGACGGGCCGTCACCGGCCGGGAGGTCGACTACAACGGCGCCCCGACCGGCTACGCGGCCAGGCCGGGCGAGGCGGTCGGGTACGTGGACGCGCACGACAACGCCGACCTGTTCGACGCGCTGGCGTACAAGCTGCCGCCCGCCACCGCGCCCGCCGACCGGGCCCGGATGCAGGCGCTGGCGCTCTCGCTGACCGCGCTCACCCAGGGCTCCGGCTTCGCCCAGGCCGGCAGCGACCTGTTGCGCTCCAAGTCGCTGGACGCCAACTCCTACGACTCCGGCGACTGGTTCAACGCCGTCCAGTGGGACCCGGAGCGGGGCAACGGCTGGGGCCGGGGCCTGCCGCCGGCGGCGGACAACCGGGAGATGTGGCCGGCCGCCAAGGCCCTGCTGGCCGACCCTCGGCTGGTCGTGGGCGCCGCGGACATCCGGGCGACGAGCGCGCAGTACCAGGAGTTCCTGCGGATCAAGCGCTCCTCGCCGCTGTTCTCGCTGCCCACCCTGGCCGCCGTCCAGCAGCGGCTCTCGTACCCGCTCTCCGGCACGCCCGGCGAGACCCCCGGGGTGATCACCCTGCACCTGGACGGGGCCGGGGCGGCGGGCGCGGAGAAGGGCGTCACGGTGGTGTTCAACGCGACGCCCACGGCGCAGAGCCAGACGGTCGGCGCCCTGGCGGGCACGGCCCAGGCGCTCCACCCGGTCCAGGCCGGCGGCTCCGACCCGGTGGTGAAGCAGGCCGGATTCGCCTCCGCCACCGGCACGTTCACGGTGCCGGGCCGGACGGTGGCGGTGTTCGTGCAGGGCTGACGACCCGGCGACGGGACCGGGCCCCGCACCGCTGAACGGCGGTGCGGGGCCCGGTTCCATTCAGGGAATGGAGTTGGCCGAAAACCGACCATGGCACGGCCGGAAAGGTGATGTGCCGTGCCTGTCGGGCGCTGTCGTCCGGCATCCGGACCCGGCTCCGGACCGGATGCGCTGGTCAGTGCCCGCGGGGGGTGATCGAACCTTTCCGGCGGTGATGAAAACGATCTCCGGTAGTTCCCGCGGCCGTAACACGGGTGGCGGTCCGACAGATGTACGGGTCGGTAGCTAATCGGCCAATCCATGGCATGCATCTGTCATTCACGGCTCGTTTGCTGCCACGATTCCTCCGGCTGCAGACGAGGGGGCCCCACCCCCCGGTGCAGCTGTCCCAGGTCAGGTACAGCGCATCCCCCCTGCCAGTACGTCAGCTCCGCAACCGCACCCGCGCCGCGCACCCGGCGGCGGGGGCCCCCACTGAGTCGCGACCCCGCGACCAGGTTCTCTCCACCGTCCGCGAACCCCGCGGCGGTCGGAAAAGGAGTCCGCATGTCCCGTTACGCCCACGCCCGGAAGGCAGCGGTTGTCATGGCCGCCTCCACCGCGCTGCTGGTGACCGGCATCCCGGTCATCGCGCAGGCGGTCACCCCTGACGCACCGGCGATCGTCGCCGCGCAGCAGGCGAGCCGGGCCCAGCTGATCGCCTCCGCGAACCAGCAGACCGCCGGCCTCGCCCAGACCCTCGGCCTCACCGGCGAGGAGAAGCTGGTCACCAAGGACGTCGTCCAGGACGCCAACGGCGCCCGCCACCTGCGCTACGAGCGCACCTACGCCGGTCTCCCGGTGCTCGGCGGCGACCTGATCGTCCACCAGGACGCCACCGGCGCCACCCAGGGCGTGACCAAGGCCAGCGACGCCGTGCTCTCCGGCGTGAACACCTCGCCGAAGCTCGCCGCCCCGAAGGCCCAGGAGGCCGCGCTCGCCGCCGAGGCGGGCTCCTCCCTCGACGCCGCCCCGCGCCTGGTGGTCTGGGCCGCCGACGGCGCCGCCAAGCTCGCCTGGGAGACCGTCGTCACCGGCAAGGAGTCGGACGGCACCCCGAGTCGCCTGCGCGTCGTCACCGACGCCACCACCGGCGCCGTGCTCGGCAAGAACGAGGCCATCAAGACCGGCACCGGCCAGGGCGTCTTCGTCGGCAACGTGCCGCTGACCACCACCCAGAGCGGGTCCACGTACCAGCTCAAGGACGGCACCCGCGGCGGCCAGTACACGACCAACATGAACAACGGCACGACCGGCAACGGCACGCTGTTCACCAAGTCGAGCGACACCTGGGGCAACGGGCAGGCCAGCAACAAGGAGTCCGCCGCCGTCGACGCCCAGTACGGCGCCGCCGCGACGTGGGACTTCTACAAGAACACCTTCGGTCGCAGCGGCATCCGCAACGACGGCGTCGGCGCCTTCAGCCGGGTCCACTACGACAGCGGCTACGTCAACGCCTTCTGGGACGACGACTGCTTCTGCATGACCTACGGCGACGGTGACAACAACACCCACCCGCTGACCGAACTCGACGTCGCCGGCCACGAGATGAGCCACGGCGTCACCTCCGCCACCGCCAACCTCAACTACTCCGGCGAGTCCGGCGGCCTCAACGAGGCCACCTCCGACATCTTCGGCAACGCCGTCGAGTTCTACGCCAACCTGCCCGCCGACAACCCGGACTACCTGGTCGGCGAGCTGATCGACATCAACGGCAACGGCACGCCGCTGCGCTACATGGACAAGCCCTCCAAGGACGGCCGCTCGGCCGACTCCTGGTACTCGGGCGTCGGCAACCTGGACGTCCACTACTCGTCCGGTGTCGCCAACCACTTCTTCTACCTGCTGGCCGAGGGCAGCGGCGCCAAGGTCATCAACGGCGTCAGCTACAACAGCCCGACCGCCAACAACGTCACCGTCACCGGCATAGGCCGGGACAAGGCGCTGCAGGTCTGGTACAAGGCGCTGACCTCGTACATGACCTCCACCACCAACTACTCCGCCGCCCGTGACGCGACCCTCAAGGCCGCCAAGGACCTGTACGGCGAGAACAGCCCCGAGTGGATCGCCGTCGGCACCGCCTGGGCCGGCGTCAACGTGGGCACCGTGCCCCCGAACCCGGGCGGCGTCACCGTCACCAGCCCCGGCAACCAGAGCACCAAGGTCGGCACCGCCGTCAACCTGGCCGTCAAGGCCACCGGCGGCACCGCCCCGCTCACCTACACCGCCACCGGTCTGCCGGCCGGTCTGTCGATCAACGGCTCCACCGGCGTGATCACCGGCACCCCGACCGCCGTCGGCACCTCCAACGTCACCGTGACCGCGAAGGACGCCGCGAACAAGACCGGCACCGCCACCTTCACCTGGACGGTCACCGACACCAGCACCACCTGCACCCCGGCGCAGCTGCTCGGCAACGCGGGCTTCGAGACCGGCACCGCCGCGCCGTGGACCGCCTCCAGCGGTGTCGTCGACAAGTCGGCCTCGCAGGCCCCGCACGGCGGCACCTGGAAGGCGTGGCTGAACGGCTACGGCTCCACCCACACCGACACCCTCTCCCAGACGGTGTCCATCCCGGCCGGCTGCAGGGCCACGCTGAGCTTCTACCTGCACGTCGACACCGGTGAGTCCGGCTCGACCGTCTACGACAAGCTGGCCGTGACCGTCAACGGCACCGCGCTGAAGACCTACTCCAACGTGGACGCGGCCTCCGGCTACCAGCTGCGCACCTTCGACCTCTCGGCCTACGCGGGCCAGTCGGTGACGATCAAGTTCACCGGCACCGAGGACGCCTCGCTGCAGACCAGCTTCGTGATCGACGACACCGCGATCGCCACGAGCTGACCCGGCGCCGGTAGACCCGGCAAGGCCAGGTAAGACAGGGGCAGGGCCCGGCGGCTTTCGGCCGCCGGGCCCTGTGGCGTACCCGGGCGGCGCCGTGAGTTCCCGGAAACCCGCCGGTCACGCCGGAGCAACCGGCGGGCAACACGAAACACGCGTGAAACGCGGCCGTCCGCGACCGGAAATCCGGCCTCGCCACACTTCCGGCACGCGCTCCGCCGCAGGACGGCGGCGGAAGATGCTGTCACAGGACCCCGCCGCAGGACCACGTCGCAGGACCCCCGGAGGTACCCCATGCCCCTGGCCGCCTTCCCGGCCGACCACCCGGCCGATCATCCGGTCGGCCACCTGGCCGCTCGTCTGGCCGACGCGCCGGCCGCCGGAGCGCCGCCCGTCATCGACACCGGCGACACCGCCTGGCTGCTCGCCAGCACCGCCCTCGTCCTGCTGATGACGCCCGGCCTGGCGCTGTTCTACGGCGGTATGGTCCGCACCAAGAGCGTGCTCAACATGATCATGATGAGCTTCGTCTCGATCGCCGTCGTCACCGTGGTCTGGCTGCTGGCCGGCTACTCGCTCGCCTTCGGCCCGGACGCCGGCGGCTGGGGCCTGATCGGCGGCCTGGACCACCTGGGGATGGCCGGGATCACCCCGTCCTCGGTCACCGGCCGCGTCCCCACCGTGCTGTTCGCCACCTTCCAGCTGACCTTCGCGATCATCACCGCCGCGCTGATCAGCGGTGCCATCGCGGACCGTGCCAAGTTCGGCTCGTGGGTGGCCTTCACCGCCGTCTGGACGCTGCTGGTCTACGTCCCCGTCGCCCACTGGGTGTTCGCGCCCGGTGGCTGGATCCTGTCGAAGCTCGGCGCGCTGGACTTCGCCGGCGGCACTGTCGTCGAGGTCAACTGCGGGGCGAGCGGCCTGGCCCTGGCGCTGCTGCTCGGCCCGCGGATCGGCTTCCGGAAGGAGGCGATGCGCCCGCACAACCTGCCGCTGGTCCTGCTCGGCGCCGGCCTGCTCTGGTTCGGCTGGTTCGGTTTCAACGCGGGCTCGGCGCTGGGCGCCAACGGGCTGGCGGCCTCCGCCCTGCTCAACACCCAGGCGGCCGGCTGCACCGGGCTCCTCGGCTGGCTGATGGTGGAGAAGCGGCGGGACGGCCACGCCACCACCCTGGGCGCGGCCTCCGGCGCGGTGGCCGGCCTGGTCGCCATCACGCCGTCCTGCGGCAGCGTCGACCTGCCCGGCGCCCTCCTGATCGGGCTGGCGGCGGGAACGGTCTGCTCGTACGCGGTGAGCTGGAAGTTCCGCTTCGGTTTCGACGACTCGCTGGACGTGGTGGGCGTGCACTTCGTGGCCGGGGTGATCGGCACCGCGCTGATCGGCCTGTTCGCCACGGCCACGATGACCGGCGGCCCGGCCGGGCTCCTGCACGGCGGCGGCTTCGGGCAGCTGGGCAAGCAGGCGGTGGCGATCCTGGCCGTCGCCGCCTACTCCTTCGCCGCCACCTACGGGATCGGCCGGGTGATCGGCCGGGTGATGGGCTTCCGCGCCGACGAGGAGCAGGAACTCACCGGCCTGGACCTCGCCGTGCACGCCGAGACCGCGTACGATCACGGCGTCCTGGGCCACGGCGTGCTGGGGCAGGGGGCCGCCGTGTTCTCGGCCGCCCACGGCCCCGACCGCACCGCCGCCACCGTGCTCGCGCACCCGTCCGACAAGGCGCCCTCCGCATGAAGCTGATCACCGCGATCGTCAAGCCGTTCAAGCTGGACGACGTCAAGAGCGCGCTGCAGGCCGTCGGCGTGCACGGACTGACCGTCAGCGAGGCCAGCGGGTACGGGCGTCAGCACGGTCACACCGAGGTGTACCGGGGCGCGGAGTACCGGATCGACCTGGTGCCGAAGGTCCGGATCGAGGTCGTCGTCGAGGACGAGGACGCCGACCTGGTGATCGAGGAGATCGTCCGGGCCGCCCGGACCGGCAAGATCGGCGACGGCAAGGTCTGGGCGGTGCCGGTGGAGACCATCGTCCGGGTCCGCACGGGGGAGCGCGGACCGGACGCGGTGTAGGCCCGCGCCCGTCCGGTCGGGGCCAGGGCCCCGACCGGAGGGTCCCGCCTCGGCGCGCGTGCTCCGGCGCGTGCCGGTGTGCCCGCGTCACCGGCTCCGTCCGTCGAGCCCCGGGATCTGCCGCCAGGCGCCGTCGGCGGCGGCCTCCTGCCACCACGTCAGGTCGTGCGGCGGGGCGTCCCTGGTCCGCCGGGCGTGGAGGATCGGGTCGTCGGGGTCGTGCAGGGTGCCGTTGTGGACGGCGACCGCGACCCGGGTGCCGTCCGGCAGGGGCGTCCAGATCCGGTACGTGACCCAGCCGGTGGCGGCCGTCTCCAGGACCTCGACGACCTGCGGGTCCCGGCCGGGCCCGGGGACCGTCGAGCAGCGGTAACCGGCCTCCCGCTCCCCGTCGGTGCGGAGCTCGCAGGTGGGGGCGGCGGCCTGCGAGGCCGGGCCGTGCACCTCGACGGAGACGGTGGCCGCGCCCCGACCGTCGTCGTACCTGGTCCAGAGCACGGCGTCGGCCGCCGGGTCGAGGGTGAGCTGGTCGGCGCCGGGCTCAGGGTCCAGCCGGGTGCCTGGGCCGAGCAGGCCGGCCAGCGCGGACTGCAGCGCGGTGCGCTGACGCGCCCGCAGGAGCTCCGGGCCGGCGTCGGCGGTTGGCGCGGTCGCCGAAGCCGTCGCGGCCGTGCCGTTCGGGGCGGAGGTCGGGGCGGCCGGGCCGGTGCCGACGCCGGCCGGCCCGGGCAGACCCGTCAAGGCGACGGTGACGGCCAGCGCGAGCGCGGCGCCGGCCGAGGCGGCCGTGCCCAGCCGTCGGCGACGGCGCAGCACGCGGCCGTGCCGGGTGGCCTCGGCGATCATCACGGCGACCGGCGGGTGCAGGTCCTGGACGCTGTCGGCGAGCAGCCTGCCCAGGTCGTGTTCGAGGTCCGGGTCGGGGGCCATGGCGGGGCTCCTGGTGGCGGTGGGTCGGGGCGGGGCGTCCGGGGCGGGGCGTCCGGGGCGGGGCCGGCGAGGCGGGGCCGGCCGGGTCGGGGTGGCCGTCAGGGCCGGAACAGTAGTTCGCGGTCGTCCGCAAGGATCTCGCGCAGCCGGGCGAGCGAGCGGGTGGAGAGCCCCTTGACGGCGGCCGGGGTGGTGCCGAGCATCTCGGCGACGGCCTCGATGGGGTGGTCCTCCAGGTAGCGCAGGACGACCACGGCGCGGTTGCGGGGCGGCAGCGTGCGCAGGGCCGCGACCAGGGTGAGCCGCAGCTCGGAGCCGTTGGCGGGGTGGTCGTCGGGGCGGACCGGGGTGTCGGGGAGCTCGGCGACGGCGATCTCGCCGGAGCGGCGCAGCCGTCGGTGGGAGAGGTAACAGCGGAGCAGCACCTTGCGGGCGTAGGCGTCGATCGACGGTTCGTCGTCGCCCCGGCGGAGCCGGCCCCAGACCGAGTAGAGCTTGGCGAGGGTGGTCTGGACGAGGTCCTGGGCCTGGTGCCAGTCGCCGCACATCAGGTAGGCGACCTGGAAGAGCCGTCCGGCCCGATTGGCCGCGAACTCCTCGAAGTCGCCCGCCCTGTCCATGCCGTCCCCCGTGCGTGTGCTGCTCGTGCCGTGTGTTGCCCGGGCCGGTGCTGCCCGTGCGTGTGCTGCTCGTGCCGTGTGCTGCCCGGACGCGCGCTCGCGCCGGTGCCTCCGGGACCGATCGTTCTCGGCCACCGTTCTTATCCACGCTGCGGGGACCGGGAAAGTCGCACACGAGTTTTTTCGGGCTGCCGAAACGTTCCTTCCAGGCCCTTGACGGGCCTCGGTGTCGACTCTAGGTTCAGCGCTGCAAGTTTCCTGAAAGTTTCAGCAAGCTTTCGCACGCAGTACCCGGGCTGCCCCCACCCCAGCCACCCCAGGAGACAACGTGGTCACCACCGCCCCCGCCCGCCGGCCCGCCCGGACGGCCGGCGCACTCGCCGCCTCGGCGGCCCTCGCGCTCTCGCTCACCGCGGCCCTCGCCGCCGCCCCCGCCGCGCAGGCGGCCCCGCCCGGCAACGGCAGGGACGTCACCGCGACGCTCTTCGAATGGCGCTTCGACTCGGTCGCCAAGGCCTGCACCGACACCCTCGGCCCGAAGGGCTACGGCTTCGTCGAGGTCTCGCCGCCCCAGGAACACATCCAGGGCGGCCAGTGGTGGACCTCCTACCAGCCGGTCAGCTACCGGATAGCCGGGCGACTCGGCGACCGGACCGCCTTCAAGAACATGATCGACACCTGCCACGCCGCCGGCGTCAAGGTGATCGCCGACGCGGTGATCAACCACATGTCGGCCGGCGCCGGGACCGGCACCGGCGGCACCGCGTACGGCAAGTACGCCTACCCCGGCTTCTACCAGGACCAGGACTTCCACTCCTGCCGCACCGCGATCAGCAACTACAACGACCGCTCCAACGTGCAGAACTGTGAGCTGGTCAACCTCTCCGACCTCGACACCGGCAGCGCCCACGTCCAGCAGACCGTCGCGCGCTACCTCGACGACCTGGCCTCGCTGGGCGTCGACGGCTACCGGATCGACGCGGCCAAGCACATCGCCGCCGCAGACCTCGCAGCGATCAAGGCCAGAACGGCGAACCGGCAGGCGTACTGGGTGCAGGAGGTCATCTACGGCGCGGGCGAACCGGTCCAGCCCTCCGAGTACACCGGTACCGGCGACGTCGACGAGTTCCGCTCCGGCACCTGGCTGAAGAGCGCGTTCCAGGGAGGACGGCTCGCCGACCTGTCCGGCTGGGGTTCCGGCCTGCTCCCGACCGACAGGGCCCGGACCTTCGTCGACAACTGGGACACCGAGCGGAACGGCTCCACGCTCACCTACAAGGACGGCTCGGCGTACACCCTGGCCAACGTCTTCCTGCTGGCCCACCCGTACGGCGCGCCCAACGTCTACTCCGGCTACGCCTTCACCGGTCACGACGACGGCCCGCCCAACGGCGGCACCGTCAACGCCTGCTACCAGGACGGCTGGAACTGCACGCACGCCTGGCGCCAGGTGGCCAACATGGTCGGCTTCCGCAACGCGGTGGCCGGCACCGGGCTGACCGACTGGTGGTCCAACGGCAACAACGCGATCGCCTTCGGGCGCGGCGGCAAGGGATTCGTGGCGGTCAACCGGGAGGGCGGGGCGATCACCCGGACCTTCCAGACCTCCCTGCCGGCCGGCAGCTACTGCGACGTCCAGCACGGCGACGCGGCGGCCGGCGGCTGCACCGGTCCGTCCTACACGGTCGGCCCGGACGGGCGGTTCACCGCCACCGTCGGGGCGGGGGACGCGGTCGCGCTCCACGTCGGTGCGCCCGGGAGCGGCACGGTGGTGACCGGCGGGGCCTCCTTCGCGGTCAACGCGACCACCGCGTGGGGCCAGAACGTCTTCGTGGTCGGCGACAACGCGGCCCTCGGCGGCTGGGACGCCGGCCGCGCGCTGCCGCTCTCCTCGGCCGCCTACCCGGTGTGGAAGGCGGACGTCGCGATGGCCGCCGGAACGGCCTTCGCCTACAAGTACGTCCGCAAGGACGCCGCCGGGAACGTCACCTGGGAGTCCGGCGCCAACCGGACCGCCACCGTGCCGGCCTCGGGCCGGGTGAGCCTGAACGACACCTGGCGAGGCTGAACCACAGCCCCGCCCGTGCCCCGACGGACGGCCGGCCCCCGCTTCACTGCGGGCGCCGGCCGTCCTCTGCACGAAGCCCCTTCGGCGGAAGCCCTCTCGGTGGCTCCGGTGGCTCCGGTGGCTCCGGTGGTTCCGGTGCCTTCGGTGCGGTGGCGGTCCTCGTGGCTCCGGCGCCCTGGGAGCTAGCCCCGGCCGATGTACGGCATGGCGGTCGCCATCACCGTCGCGAACTGCACATTGGCCTCCAGCGGCAGCTCCGCCATGTGCCGCACGGTGCGGGCGACATCGGTGACGTCCATGGTCGGTTCCACCGCGATCCGCCCGTCCGCCTGCCGCACCCCCCGGGTCATCGCCGCGGTCATCTCCGTGGCGGCGTTGCCGATGTCGATCTGCCCGCAGGCGATCCGGTACGGGCGGCCGTCCAGCGACAGTGACTTGGTCAGACCCGTCACGGCGTGCTTGGTCGCGGTGTACGCGACCGAGTTCGGCCGCGGCACGTGTGCGGAGATCGAGCCGTTGTTGATGATCCGGCCGCCCTGCGGGTCCTGGGCGCGCATCTGCCGGAACGCGGCGCGCGCGCAGAGGAAGGCCCCGGTCAGGTTGAGGTCGACCACGGCCCGCCACTCGGCGACGTCCAGCTCGTCCACCGGGGCAGGGGGGCCGAACGTGCCCGCGTTGTTGAACAGCAGGTCGACCCGGCCGAAGCGGGCGACGGCCGCGGCGAAGAGCGCGTCCACGGCCGCCGGGTCGGTGACGTCGGTCGGCACCACGGCCGTGCCGGCCGCGCCGGTGCCGCACAGCCGGGCCGTCTCGTGGAGCGGATCGCCCCGGCGCCCGGCGAGGACGAGCCGCCAGCCACCGGCCGCGAGCTCCGCCGCTACGGCGCGGCCCACGCCGCTGCCGGCTCCGGTGACGACGGCGGTGCGGTGGTCGATCGGCTGGGACACGGCGGGCTCCTCTGGCGGGGCGGGGCGGGTGGGGGTGGACACGGGGTGCGGGTGACGGGTCTCGGCCGGCGGCCGGGTGGCTCGATCGTTCCCGATCCCGGGGGCCGCGTCACTGGTACGAGGATCCAAGGCTCGCCCCGTCCTGCCGGGCGGCGGGTTGTGCGCCCCGCCGTCCGAGCGCGCCCCGCCGGCCGAGCGCGCGCCCGGCCGTGCGCTCGGCCGGGCGGGCGGCTCCGCACCCGCGACGCCGTCAGGGCCGCCTCCTCACCGACCCCGCCGACCGGCGGGGATCCGCCCCCGCCGGTCGGCAGGGAGGCTTGGCAGCCTTTACCCGATCGGGAACAAACATTGGGTCTGCGCTGGTCCGCGCGCAACCGGCCCACCCCGGTCCACGTCATAAGATCGCAGGACGGCACGCCACCCCGCAGGGCGGCGCGCCGCCTCCCGGGGGTCTCGCAGGTAGCCGCGCCCCGGGCCTGTCCGGCCCCACCCGGGGCCACCGCCCTTGCTCCCCCGGAGCGGGCGCGACACCGGTCGGAGAGTTCTCACCGTGCAGCCGCAGTCCACCCGTTTCCGCGCCGTGCTGACCGGCGCCACCGCCTTCACCCTGGCCGCCGTCCTGGCGGCCTGTGGCAGTACGGACGGCAGCGCCAAGGGCGACGCGGTGAAGGGCGGCGGCGCCGCGACGGGCGCCGGCGGCGCCTCGCCCTCGACGCCCTCCTCCTCGGGCACCTCCTCCTCGGGTACCTCGCCCTCGGGCACCGCGTCCTCGGGTACCTCGCCGTCGGGCACCGCGTCGTCCTCCGCCCCCGGCTCCCCGACGGCCGGTTCCACCTCGACCTCCGCCGCGCCGGTTGCGCCGCCCCAGAGCGCCACCGGCAAGGTGTTGATGCCCACGGGTCCGGCCGCCGCCTTCACCAAGGCCCGGGACACCGCCGCCGGCCAGATCGTCATGACCACGCTGAACGGCCCCAAGTCCGGTGTCTCCGGCAAGGTCTGGGTCTGGCTGCCGCCGGAGTACAACGACCCGAAGTACGCCCGGACCGGCTTCCCGGTGCTCACCCTCTACGCGGGCGGCCAGAGCGCCGGCTACAACACCTGGACCGACAACCAGCTGCCGATCCAGGAGTACGGCGCGGACCTCTCCAAGCAGGGCAAGGCGCACCCCTTCATCATGGTGATGCCGGTGCAGAACCTCGACTCCAACGAGGCCAAGGCCCTGGAGTGCGCGGACATCCCGGGCCAGCCGAAGATGGGCACCTGGATGGCCGAGGACATCCCCGACTTCGTCCGGGCCAACTTCCGCACCGTGAAGGGCCGCGACGGCTGGGGCCTGATGGGCGCCTCCACCGGCGCGTTCTGCAGTGCGAAGCTCGCCCTCCAGCACCCGGACAAGTTCAAGGCCGCCGTCCCGATCGACGGCTACTTCGTCCCGGACTCGCCGCTCTGGAAGGGACACGACGCCGAGCGGCAGGCCAACAGCCCCGAACTGCTGGTCACCCAGGGCAAGGCCGACGTGCGGATCCTCGCCACCGCCGGCGGCGCCAACGCGTACGAGATGAAGCTGGTCAAGGCGTGGGCCGCCAAGGCCGCGCCGCCGCTCACCGTCGAGTACTACGAGCAGCCCGGCGGCAAGCACCTGACCAGCGACTTCAAGAAGATGATCCCGGACACCCTGCAGTGGCTCAGCAAGAACCTCGCAGGACCGCAGGCCGACTGAGCCGTGCTCGTGCCGAGCCCCGTGCCGGGCACCCGGCGCGGGGCTCAGCGGTACGCGGAGCCCCGCCGGCCCTCGTCGACCGCCCGGACGAACCCGCGCTCCTCGTCAGCTCCCGCCGGCCCGCCGGCCTACCGCCGTGCGTCGCCCCCCTTCCGCCCGCCCCCCTTCCGCCCGCCCGCCTTCCGCCCGCCCGCCCGCCGGGCCGGCGGGCGTCGTCCGGGCGTGGCTGTGCGCCTTCCGGTGGCATCCGTCCTCGCCGTCCCTCCTCCGCTCCCCGGTGCGCCGGACGAACCTCACCCCCTGCACGGAGTGGGGCCGGAGGGATCTCGCGCCTCCCGAGAGTCCGGGGGGAACCCTGCGCCGGGCCCCTGACCTGCACGTCAATCGGACATTGATTCCGTCCTGATGTGCTCTGCCCACTGTGGTGGGACAGCCGGCCCGCCAGCTGTGCCCAGGTCGAGCCCAGCCCAGCCAAGCCGTGAAGAGAGTGCCATGCCCAGCCACCTGTTGCCCGTAGCGTCTCCGTCCGTCCCTGCCCAGGGGGGCTCGTCGCGTGAGCGCACCGCCGACGAGGAACCGCAGGCCGTCCGCTTCGCCGGGCTGAAGCTGGTGCACGCCGCGCTCCGCCGGGACCTCGCCCGGCTGCCCAACGCGCTCCGGCTGATCCAGCCCGGCGAGGACGAGAAGGGTGCCGCACTGTTGCGGCACTGGAACTTCGTCACCACCATGCTGACCTGCCACCACGAGCAGCAGGACACCCGGATCTGGCCGATCGTCAGCCGGTTCGCGCCCGAGCTGCGGCTGCTGCTCAACTGGCTGGAGGCCGACCACCACAACCTCGACCACTCCTTCACCCGGGTCACCACCCTGGTCCGGATCGCCAGCCGGGACGCCGGCTCGGTCTGGCCGGTGGCCTACGCGATCGAGGACCTGGCGGCGCGGCTGGAGACCCATCTGAGGATCGAGGAGCGGCAGCTGCTGCCCCGGATGGAGCGGGTCTTCACGGAGAACTCCCGGGTCGGCAGCCTGTCCGAGCTGCTGGACGTGCTGCACGTCGCGGGCGGGCCGGGCACCGCCGACGCGCTCGCCTGGCTGCTGGACGGCGTCGAACCGGCGACGGTCGAGCGGTTGGTGGCGGACTGCGACGACGCGGTGGCCCGGCACTGGCCGCACTGGCAGGCGACCTACCAGCGCTGCACGGCGCCGCTGTGGGGGACGCCCGAGTCCTGGGACGTCGCCGGGGACTGACCCGCGGGCCTTTTTCGTGGCCTCGTTCTACGCGCGTGGCACGGGACGCCGACACATGTCAGTGGCACATGCCGATCGCGTCGGGGCACGGTTCGGTGCAGAACGGGCCGGGGGGAGGGCCTCGGTGGAGATCCTCTTCGGACCTCCAACTCCGTTCGACCCCTAGGGGTTTCGACCCATCCGTCTCCGGGGTGCGACCGCCCGCGCGGTCCGGGGCCGACCAGGGAGCGGGTACCGCCGAGGGGCGATGGCCGGCGCGGGAGACGCCCCTACCGTCGATGCCATGACCAGTGCGCCGACCGCTTCGCACCGCGACCGCCACCGCCACGACGACCGTGACTTCGACCGATCCGACCGTCACGACCACCCCGACCGCCCCGACCGCCGCGCAGGGCACCGGCCCGCTCCCGGGGCGGCCCGCCGCCTTGGCCCGGTCGCCCGCTCGGCCGCCCTCGCCGCAGGCGCCGTGCTGCTGCTCGGCGCCGGGCTCACCGCCTGCAAGGGCGGCGCCTCGCTCTGCCTCAGCGACGACAGTTGCGACGTCGTCGTCCGCACCGACAACGCCGACTCCACCCACACCGTCGAGGTGTTCGGCGGCGACCGGACCGTCCGGCTGACCGTCGGCCGGATCACCGACACCACGGCCGAGGTCAGGCTCGGCGAGGAGACCAGGACCCTCACCGAGGACACCGAGACCGCCGTCGGTACGGCGAAGATCACCCTCCGCCATGCCGACGCACGTGGGCACACAGCCGAACTCCACGTCGTCCGCTGACCGTCGGCGCCTCCGCCGCCGCCTCGCGACCGCCGGGGAGAGCCAAGGGGGTAGCCGCTGCGGGCACTGTTGCCGTGGTCCCCGAACGCGGTTACTCCGGCAGGCGGTTGAGCCAGACCATCGGCGTGACCGTGATCGCCACCTCCGGCGAGCCGTCCCACTTCACCGGCAGCCCCACCTCCTTGAGCGCCGAGACCACCTCGCGCCCGACCCGGACCGTCCGCCGGACGGCCGCCTCCGTCGACTCGCCGTCCACCTGGAAACCGCCGTACCGCAGCATCAACGAACCGCCGGTGGCGACCCGTTCGGTGTCCTGCTGGTGGAAGAAGACGAAGCCGCGCGAGTCCTCGTCGGCCTCGCCGCCGATCTCCGCGTATCCGCAGCTCGCACAGCAGGTGAAGTCCATCGCGGCGACGATGCCCTGCTCCTCCAGGGTGTCGAAGGCGGCCTCCAGCCGGTCGACGTCGGTCGTCTCCGGCCAGGACGCCTGTTCCTCCAGACGTGCCCGCCACAGCGGAGCGACGATCCGCTCCGCCTCCTCCGCCGTCAGTCCCTGGTCGTCGAGGTCCTCGACCAGGGACTCGACTATCTCGTCCGGCTCCTGGAAGCCGCACCGGATCAGCTCGCGGGCCCGTTCCTCGGCGTCCCGCAGCGCGTCGGCGGCAAGAGTGGTGTGCGCGGTGTCCTGGTCCATGCCCGTATCCAAGCACCTACCGCTGACAATCCGTCCGGCCGTCCGGGGCCCGCGGAGCAGGGCCACGGACCGGTCCGCCGACAAGCCGGCGGACCGGTGCTGCCGCCTCCCCGGTCCGCCCCCTGACGACGCGTCCGCTCAGCCCGCCGCGAGCCGGAACTCCAGGTTGCCGAACCGTACCTGGTCGCCCGGTCGGACCCGCACCCCGCCGGCGATCCGGTACCCGTTCACGTGCGTGCCGTTGGTCGACCCGAGGTCGTACAGCACCCAGTCCTCGCCCTCGCGCCGCAGCTCGGCGTGGTGCCGGGAGACCGAGGCGTCGTTCAGCCGCAGCCCCGACCCGGGGATCCGGCCTATCGTCAACTTCCGTGCGCCGGCGTGCGGGAGGCTCAGGCCCGGCAGTCGTTCGACGCGCCAGGCCCCGCGCAGCCGCACCCCGAACGCCGACACCCGGCCGACCGCCCGCAGCACGAACCGTCCGACCGGGTTCCCGGCCGGCAGGTCCGCCATCGCGGCGTTCAGCTCGGACCGGCTGCTCGCGTGGAGGACGAGGTCCAGCCGTCCGAGGAAGGTGTCGTGCGACAGCCGGCCGCTGCCGGCGCCGTCCCTCAGCACGTCGAGAGCCTGCTCCCGCTCGGCCTCGGACGGCCGGACCACGTGTGTCCGGATCTCTGGAGACGTCATGGCCTGATTGTCGGCTCGTCTCCGCCCGCCTGTCCAGGCTCCCGTGCGCAGCCGACCGGTCGACCGTGCGCGGCGCCCCCGCCCGGTACGCCGTCCGGTACGCCGCTCGATCCGGCGTGGCTCCGTCCGTCGGGCCCGGCCCGGCGATCCGTACGAGCGGGTGGCCGGGCAGTGCGGCGGGGAGGCGGGCGCGCGGTGGGGCGCGGAGGCCGCCGGTGGCCGGATCAGGTCTTCCTGGCGGCTGCCAGGATCTTGACGGTGGTGTGCAGGAAGCGCGAAGTCGCCGCGCCCCGGTAGGACTTGCCGAAGAGGGAACCGCTGGTCACCCACTTGCCGTCCTTCAGGTGCACCACCACGTAGGCGGTGCCGGCGTCGGCCCCGATCACCTCGTAGTCGCCCTTCGGCGAGGTGTACGGGACCGGGAAGTCCGTGGGCAGCGGCTCGGAGAGGAAGTTCACCGTCAGCCGGACGTCAGGGGTCACCTCGACGCCGGCGAAGGGCTCGGCGGCGAGCACGGCCTCGACCTCGTCGACGGTCCGCAGCAGCACCGGCACGGGATAGCCGAGCGAGTCGGCCAGGTGCTGTTCGATCCGGTCGGTGAGGGCGGCGCGGTCCGCCGGGCCGAGGGCGTCGGCGGCGAAGAAGACGTTGCCGCTCTGGATGTACGAGCCGACGCGCTCCAGGCCGAGTTCGGCGAAGAGGGCGCGCAGCCGTTCCATCCGCACCGTCCGGCCGCCGACGTTGACGGCCCGCAGAAAGGCGATGTACGTGGTCGTGGTGGTCACCCGGCCAGTCTGGCACCGGCCACCGACACCCGGCCCGCGCGCGGTCCTCCGGCGCATGCCCCGGGCCTCCTGCGGGCGGCGCGTGCGTACGCGCCGCCCGCCCGGGCGGCCGTCGGTACCGGGTGCCAGACTGGCGCCATGGCTACCTGGCAGGACTTCGAGCACGAGGCGCCGGACCTCGCCCCCGCCGTGCGGGCCCGGTTCGAGGCCAACAAGCACCACGTCCTGGCGACGCTCCGCAAGGACGGTTCCCCCCGGGTCAGCGGCACCGAGGTGGACTTCATCGGCGCGGACCTGATGCTCGGGTCGATGGGCGGAGCGGTCAAGGCCGCGGACCTCCGCCGCGACGCCCGCTTCGCCCTGCACAGCAACCCGAGCGACGAGACGCTCGCGGGCGGTGACTCCAAGGTCTCCGGCCGGGCCGTCGAGTTGACCGACGCCGCCGAGGTCGCCGCTTACGAGGCCGACCTCCCCGAGCCGCCCTCCGGCCCGTACCACGCCTTCCGGCTGGAGCTGGAACAGGTCGTGCACACCACCGTCGAGGACGACGCGGTACGGATCAGCTCCTGGCGGCCGGGCGAGCCGGTGAGGACCGTCGAGCGCCGCTGAGGGCCGTGCCCACCGGCCCGGCGCCCCGGGGGCGGGACTTCCCGGCACCCCGGCGGCGCACCCGTGACGGGCCTACGGCAGGACGGACCTGACCGCCTCGGGAGTCCGCGCGACGAGTGCGTGCCCGTCGTCCGCGGTGATGATCGGGCGCTGGATCAGGATCGGGTGCTCCGCCATGGCCGCGATCCACCGGGCCCGGTCGTCGGGCTCCCGGCTCCACTGCTTCATGCCGAGCTCCTTGGCCACCGGCTCCTCGATCCGGGTGATGTCCCACGGTTCCAACGTGAGCCGCTCCAGGACCTGCTCCAGCTCGGCGGCGCTCGGCGGATCCTCCAGATAGCGCCGCACGGTGTACTTGACGCCCGCGCCCTCCAGGACGCCGAGCGCGGCACGGCACTTCCCGCAGCGCGGGTTGATCCAGATCTCCATCCCGTCAGCCTACCGACGATCCGCACCCCGGACGCCCGCCCGTGCCGTGCCCCCGCGCCCCGCGCCCGTGCCGTGCGTCGGCCCGACGGGCCCGCCGGCACGCCCCGGGGGCGTCGAGCGACCTCCCGACGCACGCCCTCCCGTGCTCCCCTCCCCCTGCCTCCCGCACTCCCGCCGACCGGGAACTACCGCCCCCCTGTCGATGGTTGGTCCCCCGAGGGAGTCGGGTCTCTGGAGGGGAGCACCGGATGGACGGCGCAGCGATCATCGAGCAGCTCATGACCACGGAGGGGAGGATCGACCCCTACCCGCTGTACGCGCGGGCCCATGAACTGGGCGCCGCGGCCACGGCCGGCCCGGGCGGGATCATGGCGCTCGGCCATACCGCCGCCAACCAGGTGCTGCGCAACCCCGCCTTCGCCCTGGAGGACGCCGCGACCCTGGCGGGGGCCGAATCCGAGCTGTTCTCGCACGCGTCGATCGCCCTGCTCAGCCGGTCGATCCTGCAGCGGAACGCCCCCGACCACGCCCGGGTCCGTTCGCTGATCGCCTCGGCCTTCAACGCCCGCCGGGTGGCGGCGCTCCGCCCGACGATCGCGACGGCGGTGGGGCGGCTGCTCGGCGAGATGGCCGAGCGGGGTGCCGACGGCTCTCCGGTCGACTTCATGGAGGCCTTCGCCTTCCGACTGCCGGTCGAGGTGATCTGTGAACTGCTCGGCGTCCCGGCCGCGGACCGATACCGCTTCCGCACCCTGGCGTCGGACCTCACCATCGCCCTGGAGCTGGTCGAGGACCTCGCCGAACTCGACTCCGCCGACACCGCCGCCGAGGAACTGTCCTCCTACTTCACCGAGTTGGTCGCCGAACGACTGGCCCGCCCGACCGGCGACCTGGTCAGCGACCTGGCCCGGATCGCCGCCGACTCCCCGGACCGGATCTCCGGCCAGGAGCTGCTGAGCAACCTCGTCCTGCTCTTGGTGGCCGGATTCGAGACCACCACCAACCTGCTCGGCAACGGCCTCGCCCAGCTCTTCCACCACCCGGAGGCCGCGGACGGGCTGCGCACCGGTGCGCTGCCCCCGGGGCTCTTCACGGACGAGGTGCTGCGCTTCGACTCGCCGGTCCAGCTCACCACCCGGGTCGCCGCCGCCGACGGGCTGACGGTGGCCGACCTGCCCGCGCCGCCCGGCACGGTGGTGTTCGTCATGCTGGGCGCGGCCAACCACGACCCGACCCGCTACCTGCGCCCCGAGCGCTTCGACCCGACCCGGACGGACAGCCAGCCGCTCAGCTTCGGCGGCGGGCCGCACTTCTGCCTCGGCAGTCAGCTCGCCCGCCTGGAGGCGGACGTCGCCGTGCCCGCCCTCCTTGACCGCTTCCCGAGGCTGGCCCCCGGCGGCGTGCCGACCCGCCGTGACCGCCTCGTCCTGCGGGGCTTCGACACGCTCCCCGTCACGGTCCGCTGACGCACAGGAGCAGCCCCTCGGCGTTCGTCCCCGCCCCCACCCCCGCCCCGCCCTGGTCCTGCCTTCGGCCACGAGGACTGTTTGGCGGATCGATCACATTTGTTCCGGTTTCCCCCCGTTCGTCTGTCGCTTTACCTATCTTTTGTCCCTGAGGAGAGGGATCCGGGGGGTGCCCGTCAGCCACCCCGTCGGGCTGGGCGGGGTTCGGCTCCCCGAGCACCCGCCCGAAGGGAACACCCGATGGGCGCCCGCCCCGTGCGCCCCCGCGTACCCACGGACGCCCTCCTGCCGTACGCGCTGATCGCCGTCGTGACGGCGCTCGACGTCCTGGTCGGCGCCACGATCCTGCTCGCCCTGCTGGCGGCGCCACCGGCCCTCGCCGCCGTGGGCTCCGCGCCCCGGCGGGTCCTCCTCGTCGGAACCACCGCGCTCCTCGCCTGCCTGGGGGCAGCGGCCGTCAACGGCATCCCGACCTCGGAGCGCGCCTTCGTGGCCTACGGCGCGGTGGTCGCCGCGACGGCCGCGGGCGCCTGCGCCTCCGGCGCCCACCGCCTGGCCGAGGCGCACCGGAGGGACGCCGGGGAGCAGCGCCGCCTGGCCGAACGCGACCTGGCCGACGCGCAGGCCGTCGCCGACGTCGCCCAGAACCTCATCCTCGGCCCGGTGCCCGCCCGCAACGGTTCGCTCGACCTGGCCGTCTCCTGCACCTCCGCCGCGGCCGGCGTCCGAGGGCCCGGATGCGCCCGGCGGCCCCCTCCCGCACACCGCGGCGGTAGGCCGCTAGCCCTTCGGGCGGCGCCGGGCGAGGAAGAAGCCGATGATCAGGCCGACCACCAGGGTCACCGTCAGGACCACCCACAGGGGCATCGTGACGTCGACGATCCACATGGTGATCGAGACCGACTCCGTGTTGGCCGCGATGAACCAGACAGCGAGGACCGCGAGGACGGCGATCCCGATCGTACGCAGCCGCAGGGCCCGGCCCTTGACCGTGACGGTCGGCGGAGCGTGCGGCGGCGGAGTGTTCTTCGCCATGCCCCCAGTATCGCGCGGCTCCCGCCGCCCCACCCGCCCAGTCGCCCGCAGCACGGCGCCGGGCCCCGTCGCACTCCGGTGAGAGCGACGGGGCCCGGGGGCGCCTGCGTGTCCGACCCGCCCGCGCCCCCGGCCGCAGCCGGGACACGCGTCGCGGTGTCCGCGGTCTACAGGTCGTAGTAGAGCTCGAACTCGTGCGGGTGGGGCCGGAGGGCGATGGGGGCGATCTCCTGGGTGCGCTTGAAGTCGATCCAGGTCTCGATCAGGTCGGGCGTGAAGACGTTGCCCGCGAGCAGGTACTCGTGGTCGGCCTCCAGGGCCTCCAGGACGGCCGGGAGGGAGGCCGGCACCTGGGGGACGTTGGCGTGCTCCTCGGGGGCCAGCTCGTAGAGGTCCTTGTCGACCGGCTCCAGCGGCTCGATCTTGTTCTTGATGCCGTCCAGGCCGGCCATCAGCATGGCGGCGAAGGCCAGGTACGGATTGGAGGCCGGGTCGGGCGCGCGGAACTCGATGCGCTTGGCCTTGGCGTTGGAGCCGGTGATCGGGATGCGGATCGCGGCCGAGCGGTTGCGCTGCGAGTAGACCAGGTTGACCGGGGCCTCGAAGCCGGGCACCAGGCGGTGGTAGGAGTTCACCGAGGGGTTGGTGAAGGCCAGCAGCGACGGGGCGTGCTTGAGCAGACCGCCGATGTAGTAGCGGGCGGTGTCGGAGAGCCCGGCGTAGCCCTGCTCGTCGTAGAAGAGCGGGGAGCCCTCGGTCCACAGCGACTGGTGGACGTGCATGCCCGAGCCGTTGTCGCCGAAGATCGGCTTCGGCATGAAGGTGGCCGTCTTGCCGTTGCGCCAGGCGACGTTCTTGATGATGTACTTGAACAGCATCAGGTCGTCGGCGGCGTGCAGCAGGGTGTTGTACTTGTAGTTGATCTCCGCCTGGCCGGCCGTGCCGACCTCGTGGTGCTGGCGCTCGACCTCCAGGCCGGCCTTGGCCAGCTCCAGGGACATCTCGGCGCGCAGGTCGGCGAAGTGGTCGACGGGCGGGACGGGGAAGTAGCCGCCCTTGTACTTGACCTTGTAGCCGCGCGCGTCGCCCTCGGCGGAGCCGGTGTTCCAGGCGCCCGCCTCCGAGTCGATGTGGTAGTAGGAGGCGTTGGCGCTGGTGTCGAACCGCACCGAGTCGAAGACGTAGAACTCGGCCTCGGGCCCGAAGAAGGCGGTGTCGGCGATGCCGGAGGAGGCGAGGTAGGCCTCGGCCTTCTTGGCGACGTTGCGCGGGTCGCGGCTGTAGGCCTCGCCGGTCACCGGGTCCTGGATGAAGAAGTTGATGTTGAGGTGCTTCACCTGGCGGAACGGGTCGAGCCTGGCCGTGGCGAGGTCGGGGACCAGGGCCATGTCCGACTCGTGGATGGCCTGGAAGCCACGGATCGACGAGCCGTCGAACATCAGGATCTCGGACGGGTCGAAGGTCGCCGCAGGTACGGAGAAGTGCTGCATGACGCCCGGCAGGTCGCAGAACCGGACATCGACGAACTTGACGTCGTTGTCCTGAATGAACTGCTTCACTTCGGTGGCGTTGTTGAACATTCGTCCTCCTCGGCGTGCGAATGGGGCTCACCCTAGGAATGGCCCGTTTCCGACCGGTGACCCAGTCGTTTCCTGAATGTTAACCGCCGTTGTCGGGCGGGCGGCAAAGACGTACGGGTCTGGACAAAACGCCTCGCCCTCCCAGGTGGGGCCCTCCAAGTGGTCTGGACCACTTGGAGAGGGTGACGGAAAGCCCGAGTGGCGCGGTTCACTCTTCGGTGGGCTACCCCGGGGCTACCTCGGGACTACCCCGGGAGTTCTCCGGGACTCCTCGGGGGAGCCGGTGGCGGTGCCGGGTGTATGCCCGGTTAGTGTGGATCGGTGGACACCAGAGAAGCGTTGGGATCGTGGATCGACGGCCCGAAAGCGGCCGCCGAGAAGATGGGCGCCGACTTCGGCTACCGCGGTGAGCGCCTCGGGCTGCCCCAGGAGGGCCCCGGCTCGGTCGGCGGCCCCGGCCGCCGGATGGGCGCGCTGTTCGTCGACGGCTGGCTGGTCGCGCTGGTCGCCTTCGGGCTGGTCTCCAAGGGATCCCCGGCCTCGGCGAACCTGTGGACCACCCCGCTGTTCTTCACCGTCACCGTCCTGCTGATCGCCACGACGGGGACGACCGTCGGCAAGCGGCTGTTCGGCCTGCGGGTGGTCCGCCTGGACGGCAGCCGCGCCACCATCCCGCAGGTGCTGCTGCGCACGCTGCTGCTCTGCCTGGTGGTGCCGGCCCTGGTGTGGGACCGCGACACCCGGGGTCTGCACGACAAGGCGGTCGGCACGGTCGAGGTCCGGATCTGACCGCCCGGACCGCGACCCCCTGATCACCGACCGGAAACACGGAACGGCCCCGCCGCGGTAACTCCGCGGCGGGGCCGTTCCGTGTCGAAAGGGGAGGGGGTCAGCGGGCCTGGCCACCCTTGGGCATCCGGGCGCCCTTGGGCATCGGGCCCTTGGGGATCGGCGCCTTGGAGAGCAGGTCGCCCAGCGCCCGCAGGCGGTCGTTGGTCTCGGTGACCTGGGCGGCGGTGATGGCACGGGGCAGGCGCATCAGGTGGATCTGCAGCTTCTTGAGCGGAATCTCGCCCTCGCCGGTGCCCACCACGATGTCGTGCACCGGAACGTCACCGACGATCCGCGCCATCTTCTTCTTCTCCGACGCCAGCAGCTGGCGGACCCGGTTCGGGTTGCCCTCGCCGATCAGCGCGATACCGGCCCGGCCCACGGCGCGGTAGACCGCGTCCTGGTTGCGGGTGACCGCGACCGGGGTGGAGTTCGCGCTCCAGCCCCGTCGGATGTTGTTCAGTACCGCCGCGACCGCTCCCGGCTGCCCCTCCATCTGTCCGAACGCTGCGCGCTCGGCCCGGCGTCCGAAGACGATCGCCATGGCGAGGAACGCCACGATGAAGCCCAGGATGCCCAGGTAGACAGGGTGGTCGATCGCGAAGCCGATGGCGAGGAACACGCCGAAGGTCAGCAGGCCGACGCCGGCGATGATCAGGCCGATCTTGGTGTCGACCTTCTTGGTCATGGTGTACGCCAGGCGGATCTGCTTCAGTCGCCCGGGGTTCTCGGATGTTTCCCTCGCCATAACGCTCATGGTACGTGGCGTGGGTACGGGATATCCAAGCCCGGGTACCCGTTCGCCCCGAACCGTGACCCGTGCGTGCTCGTACCGGCGCCTTCGACGGCGTCCCGCAGGGGCTCCGTCAGCGGCCCGCGGCTTTCGCCCGGGCGGTCGCGACGAGCGAGTCCCGCTCCCTGTCCGCCGCGTACTGGCGGTTCTCGCAGACCGCTGACCAGGCATTCCGCCGGGCCTGGCGCTGGCCGCCCGCCAGCAGCACGCTCTCGGCCAGCCGCAGCGCGGTGCCCACCGACCGGATACCGACCCGCATGCCGAACAGCTCCTCTCGTGGCTCGGAAGTTTTCCTGCGAGGACCCGTTCGTCCCCGCGTCCGCGCGGCCACCACGTCTCGTGGCCGAGAAAAATCGAACGACCGCGGCGGACCCATCGTCCCCACCCCGTGTTACCAGTCCGTGACCAGGCAGTCAAAGCCCGGTGAAGCGAAAGGGGCGGAGCCGAAGCTCCGCCCCTCCGATGGCGTAAAACCGTCGGCCCGCACCGGAGCGCGGCTCAGACCGCCGCCTGCTCGTGCTGCGCGCGGTGCTCCAGCGCCTGCCGGTACAGCCGCCCGGCGCGGTACGACGAGCGCACCAGCGGGCCGGACATGACCCCGGCGAAGCCGAGCTCCTCGGCCTCCTGCTGCAGCTCGACGAACTCGTGCGGCTTGACCCAGCGCTCCACCGGGTGGTGGCGCAGCGAGGGGCGCAGGTACTGGGTGATGGTGATCAGCTCGCAACCGGCCCCGACCAGGTCGGCCAGCGCCTGGCTGACCTCCTCGCGGGTCTCGCCCATGCCCAGGATCAGGTTGGACTTGGTGACCAGGCCGGCGGCCCGGGCCTGCGTGATGACGTCCAGGGAGCGCTCGTAGCGGAACGCCGGGCGGATCCGCTTGAAGATCCGCGGCACCGTCTCGACGTTGTGCGCCAGCACCTCGGGGCGGGACGAGAAGACCTCGGCGAGCTGCTCGGGCACCGCGTTGAAGTCGGGGATCAGCAGCTCGACGCCGGTGCGGCCGCTCTCGCGGCCCGCCGTCATCGCGTGCACCTGGCGGACGGTCTCGGCGTACAGCCAGGAGCCGCCGTCCGGCAGGTCGTCGCGGGCCACGCCGGTGATGGTGGCGTAGTTGAGGTCCATGGTGACGATGGACTCGGCGACACGGCGCGGCTCGTCGCGGTCGAAGTCGGCGGGCTTGCCGGTGTCGATCTGACAGAAGTCGCAGCGGCGGGTGCACTGGTCACCGCCGATGAGGAAGGTCGCCTCGCGGTCCTCCCAGCACTCGAAGATGTTGGGGCAGCCGGCCTCCTGGCAGACGGTGTGCAGCCCCTCCTTCTTCACCAGCGACTGGAGGGCGTTGTACTCCGGGCCCATCTTCGCGCGGGTCTTGATCCACTCGGGCTTCCGCTCGATGGGGGTCTCGCTGTTGCGGACCTCCAGGCGGAGAAGCTTCCTGCCGTCGGGTGCGACAGCGGACACGTGCGACTCCTAGAACTAGACGGGGTACCCCCAGGGTACGCCTGTGCTTGTACGGCCTTCGTCGGGGCAGCGGCCCTGCAATCGCAGGGCAACAGCGGTACCGGCGGGTAGATTCCCCGGAAGCCGCCCGGGACTTCGGGGTGGCGGCTCCGGGCGCGGTCGTTCGGGGCCGGGCCCGGCGGGCGGCGGCCGGAGCTCAGTGGCGGAGTGCCGGCTCCGGGAGTTCCGCGAGCACCTCGGCCAGGTGCTTCTCGACCAGCGGCAACGCTTCGGCGACCGGGAGGTCCCGTCCCAGCTCACCGGCCAGCGAGGCGACGCCGGCGTCCCGGATGCCGCACGGCACGATCTTGTCGAACCAGGTCATGTCCGGGTCGCAGTTGAGCGCGAAGCCGTGCATGGTCACCCCGCGCGCGACCCGGACGCCGATCGCGGCGAGCTTGCGGTCGTCGCCGCGCTGCCCGGCGTTGGAGGGCGCGTACTCGGGGCCGGCGAGGCGCGGGTCGATGCCCAGCGGCAGGCCCATCCGCAGCGTGAGTTTGCCGATGTCCACCACCTGCGACGGGTCCACCACCGCGTCCGGGATGCTGTCGCCCAGCACCCAGACGCCGCTGCGGCCCTCGATCCGGGTGGTCTCCACGCCGAACGCGCCGCAGGCGCGGATCAGGGCCTCCTCCAGCCGGCGCACGTACGCGATCACGTCGATCGGATCGGGCAGCTTCACGATCGGGTAGCCGACCAGCTGGCCCGGGCCGTGCCAGGTGATCTCGCCGCCCCGGTTGACCTCGACCACCGGGGTGCCGTCCAGCGGCAGGTCGGCGGGGTTGGTGCGCTTGCCCATGGTGTACACCGGCGGGTGCTCCAGCAGCAGCACCGTGTCCGGGATCTCGTCCGCGACCCGCAGGGCGTGCAGCCGCTGCTGCTCCTCCCAGGCCTCCTGGTAGGGCACGGAGCCCTCGCCTATGCCCATCCGCACGAAACGTACGTTCTCGCTCACCAACTGCTCCTTGCCAGGCGTTCGAGACCAACCTGGCCACTGTACGCCCGCCCGCCGAGGGGCCGTCCAGGTGCCTGCGGCCGTGCTCGCCCCCCGTGCTCGCCCCCGTCCCGCGCCCGGCCCGCGACCCGGTCGCCGCCGTCGTGGCCGCTCAGGTGTCCGAGAGCAGCTGCAGCCGGAGGGCCAGCTGGAGCTCCAGCGAGCGCTCGGGGTGGTTCCAGTCCCGTCCGAGCAGCACTTCGACCCGGTCCAGCCTCTGCACCACCGTGTTCACGTGGACGTGCAGCTCGTCCTTGGCCCGGGTGAGGCTGCCGCCGCAGTCGAAGTAGGCGCGCAGGGTGCGGACCAGCTCGGTGCCGCGCCGGCCGTCGTAGTCCAGCAGCGGGCCGAGCGTCGCCCGGACGAAGCCGTCCACGTCGTGGCCGTCGCCGAGCAGGACGCCGAGGAAGCCGAGCGCCCGGGCCGAGGCGCCGTCCCCGGCCCGGCCCAGGACCCGCAGTGCCCGCACGCAGCGCAGGCCCTCGGCGTGGGCGGCGGCGAGCGCCACCGGTCCGGCGGCGGGGCGGCCGGCGCCCACGGTGACCGGGAACCCGGCCAGCCGGGCGAGCCGCTCGGCGGCCTGCTCGGCCGCCCGCAGGGCGGCGTCCCCGCCCTCGTCGGCGCCGTCGGGGACGAGCAGCACCACCGCCTCGCCGTGCTCCGCGCTGATCCCCCTGGAGCCGAACAGGTACCGTCCGGCCGCGCCGGCCAGCCGGGAGCGGTCGCCGGCGGCGGTGGAGGCCGCGCCCGCCGCCGTGGTTCCACCGGCCGGTTCGGCCGGTTCGGCGACCAGGACCAGGTGCGGTCGGCCGAGGTCCACGCCGAGCCGCCGGCCGCGCGCGGTCAGCCCGGCCGGGTCCCGCTCGGGGGCGGTGAGCAGGTCCGTCAGCAGTTCGCCGCGGACCCGGTTCTCCGTCTCGGCGACCGAACGGCGCAGCAGCAGGAGCAGCGCGGTCACCACACCGGCCCGCTCGAACAGCCGCCGGTCGGCGTCGTCGAGGTCCGGGCGACCGCGCAGCACCAGGGTGCCGAGCTGCTCCTGGCCGGCCAGTACCGCGCAGACCCAGGCGTCGCCGTGCGGGACCGAGCGGCCCTCGGCGCGGGACGCGGCGGCGGCTTCGGCGAGCCCGGCTCCGGGCCCGGACCGTCCGGCCAGCGGCTCGCCCTCGGCGTCCAGGACCGTTATCCCGCCGCCGAGGAGGGCGGCCACGGCGGCCGCCACGTCCGGCACCTCGGCACCGCGCAGGACCAGGTCGGTCAGCCGGTCGTGGCCCTGCTCGGCGCGCTGGACGGCGTCGGAGTGGGCGCGGATCAGCGCGTTGGCGGTGTTCAGCTCGGCGAGCGCGGCCCGGGTGTCGGCCAGCGACTTGGCGGTGTCCAGGGCGATCGCGGCGTGTGCGGCCAGGGTGCAGAGCAGCGCGACCTCGTCGGGGGAGAAGGTGCGCGGCGAGCGGTCGGCGGCGAACAGGACGCCGATGACCCGGCCGCCGAGCAGCAGCGGCACTCCGATGATCGCCACCAGGCCCTCGTCCAGGACGCCCGCGTCGATGGTGCCGGTGTGGTGGAACCGGTCGTCGGCGCGGTAGTCGGGGGAGGCGTACGGGCGGGCGGTCTGTGCGACCAGCCCGCCGAGTCCGTCGCCGAGGCTGAGCCGCAGGGTCTGGAAGAGGACGGACACCGAGCCGTCGGTGACCCGCATGTAGGTGTCGCCGGCGGCCTCGTCCGGGAGGGTCAGGTAGGCGGTGTCGGTGCCGAGCAGCATGCGGGCCCGGCGGACGATGGCCTGCAGCACGGTGTCGAGGTCCCGGGAGGCGGCGAGGTCCCCGGCGGTGTCGAAGAGGGCGGTCAGCTCGGCCTCGCGGCGACGGTGCTGATGCAGCGTCCGGTGCACGCGCAGCGCCTGCCAGGTGGCCTCGTCGATCTCGTCCAGGACGGCGGCCGGCGCACCCCGGCGGCGGGCTTCGGCGAGCACGTCGGTGAAGTCCTCGGTGGCGGCGCCGGAGGCGAGCAGGTCGAGGAGCTTCCGGAGCGCCGGCGCCGAGCCGGGCTGAAGGTCGTTCGCGGCGAGGTCGTTCGTGGCGAGGTCATTGATGGCGCGGTCGTTGATGGCGCGGTCGTTGATGGCGCGGTCGTTCACGGGTGCGGCCGCCAATCGGCAGTGGGTCTCAAGCCCTGGGGAGGGAAGCGCGATCGTAGCTGGTCAGCCCGGGTGCCCGCGGGCGGCCTGCGCTCGCCCGTCGTGAGCGCAGGCCGCCGTACGTACCGTCAGGCCGCCCGTGGTGTCAGGCGGTTGCCGGCTTCGCCGCCGTCGCCGTCCCCTGTCCGGCCTCCGCCGCCGCGTCCCCCGACGTCTCCTCCTCCGCCTCCGCCAGGTCGTGCCCCCGCGTCTCCCGTCCGCAGAGCACGGCCAGCACGGTGATCACGGCGGCGATCGCCACGTACACCGAGATCGGGGTGGAGCTCCCGTGGTCCTTCAGCAGCGCGGTGGCGATCAGCGGGGCGGGCGCGCCCGCCGCGACCGAGGCGAACTGGGCGCCGATCGAGGCGCCCGAGTAGCGCATCCGGGTGGCGAACAGCTCGGAGAAGAAGGCGGCCTGGGGCGCGTACATCGCGCTGTGGAAGACCAGTCCGACGGTCACCGCCAGCAGGAGCGAGCTGAAGGATCTGGTGTCGACCAGTCCGAAGAAGACGAACGCCCAGGCGCCGACGCCCACCGCGCCGACCAGGTACACCGGTTTGCGCCCGACCCGGTCGGAGAGCGCCCCGAAGACCGGGATCAGGGCGAACTGGATCGCCGAGGCGATCAGCACGGCGTTGAGCGCGGTCTGCTTCGGCAGGTGGACGTGGTTGACGGCGTAGGCGAGGACGAACGTGGTCATGACGTAGTACGAGATGTTCTCCGCCATCCGGGCGCCCATCGCCACCAGCACCTCCCGCCAGTGGTGTCGCAACACCGCCACCAGCGGCGTCTGTTCGGGCTTCCCCAGGGCCGTCTCGCGCGCCTCGGCCCGGGCCAGGGCCTGCTTGAACAGCGGCGACTCGTCCACCGCCAGCCGGATCCACAGCCCGACGCCGACCAGCACCGCCGACAGCAGGAACGGCACCCGCCAGCCCCAGGAGAGGAAGGCCTCCTCCGACTGCACGGTGGTCAGCAGCGACAGGACGCCGGCCGCCAGTAGGTTCCCGGCCGGTGCGCCGCTCTGCGGCCAGGACGCCCAGAACCCGCGCCGCCGGGCGTCGCCGTGCTCCGACACCAGCAGCACCGCGCCGCCCCACTCGCCGCCGAGCGCGAACCCCTGCACCAGCCGCAGCACGGTGAGCAGGACCGGCGCCGTCGCCCCGATCGAGTCGTACGTCGGCAGACAGCCGATCAGGGTGGTCGACCCGCCCATCAGCAGCAGGCTCACCACGAGCAGCTTCTTCCGCCCCACCCGGTCCCCGAAGTGCCCGAACACCAGGGCCCCGAGCGGCCGGGCCGCGAACCCGATGGCGTAGGTGAGGAAGGAGAGCAGCGTGCCGGTCAGCGGATCGCTGTTCGGGAAGAACAGCTTCCCGAACACCAGCGCCGCCGCCGTTCCGTACAGGAAGTAGTCGTACCACTCGATCGTCGTTCCTATGAGGCTGGCGGCCACGACTCGTGGCAGTGAACCTCTCGTGTCCTTCGGGGCGTCGGCGCTGCTCATGGTCACCACTTCCGGCTGGGGGACGGTGTTGCCACAAGGTAGGAACTCCCTTGCCCGGATCCTATGGTGGAGGCCGATACATCAATGGGCGGCGATATGGGCGAGGGGGCCATAGGCCCCGGAGGGTGGGACGCCCGACCGCGCGGTTGACGCGGTAGTCGCGATGCCCCGACGAGCCGGCGGGGCCGCCGGCGAGTGGTTGCGACCACGGCACCTGCGCGGTGCTCCGACCGGGGATCTCCGGGCACTTGCCGCTGCGGACGCCGAGCAGCCGACGGTCCTCGGCCCCGGCCCGCTTCTGCTCTCCGGTCTTCGCCGCGCGGTCAACGGGCGGTCCAGCCGCCGTCGATCGGGAGGCTGGCGCCGGTGACGTAGGAGGCGTGCGGGGAGCAGAGCCAGAGGACCAGCCGGGCGACCTCGTCGGGTTCGATCAGGCGCTTGACGGCGGTGCGGTCGAGCATGATCCGTTCCACCACCTCGTCCTCGGGGATGCCGTGGGCGAGTGCCTGGTCGGCGATCTGACGCTCCACCAGGGGGGTCCGGACGTAGCCCGGGTTGACGCAGTTGCTGGTGACGCCGTACGGCGCGCCCTCCAGCGCCACCGTCTTGCTCAGCCCCTCCAGCGCGTGCTTGGCGGTCACGTAGGCGGACTTGAAGGCGCTGGCCCGCAGGCCGTGGACGGAGGAGACGTTGACCACCCGCCCCCACTCCCGCGCGTACATGTGCGGGAGGGTCCGGCGCAGGATCCGGAACGGCGCCTCGACCATCACCCGCTGGATCAGCAGGAACCGGTCGACCGGGAACTCGTGCAAGGGTGCGACGTGTTGGAGGCCCGCGTTGTTGACCACGATGTCGGCGTCGGCCGGCAGCGCCTCCACCGCCTCCGGGTCGGAGAGGTCGGCGACGTGGGCGACGCCGCCGATCCGCTCGGCGAGCCGGCGGGCGGGCTCGGCGGCGACGTCGACGACGTAGACCCGGGCGCCGGCCGCGGCGAGGGCTTCGGCGCAGGCGCGGCCGATGCCCGAGGCGGCCCCGGTGACCAGGGCGGTGCGGCCGTCGAGCGGGCGGTCTGAAGTGGTGTCCATGGCCCAGAACGGTAGGAATCCGGCGGCTTCCCTCCTATGTGGCGAACCCCTACAGCATCAGGGTGAACTGTGGTGATCACCGTCATGACGGTCCATCGGCGGGAGGAGTCGTGAAAGCCAAACCGATCGCTGGGCGTCTTCCCCACAATGGGCGCGGATGCTTCACCCGTTCGGAGGATTGCTCGGTCAGAACCACCCATAGCGCCCGAATGCTCGCTACATTCACGCCGATTCCCGACAGGGGGCGTCGCCACAGGCAGCCGAACCGCTGGTGGAGCCGGTGCGGCGTCCGAGAGGTGTTGACTGACTATGCCCCAAAGGCCTGTAACCGACAGCCCGGCGTACGGACCGCTCGACCCGCTCGACCAGCACCGAGGTCCGGTCGGCCGGGCCCTTCCGGACGCCCCCGACACCCCGACCGCCGACGAGCTGCGGCTTCCCGTCCAGGCCACGCCCGACCGGCACCCGACCGCGCTCGCCACCGCCGACGAGCCGCCCCGGCCGGCCCAGGTCGACCCCGCGGGCGGCCGTCCGGCGGGCCGGACGGGAGGTCAGTCGGGCGGCCACTCCGGGTCGGCCACGCAGAACCTCCAACTGGCCGCCCTGATCGAGGAGGCGGGCTTCTCGCACGCCGGGCTGGCCCGCCGGGTCGACCAGCTCGGCCTGGAGCACGGCCTGGACCTGCGGTACGACAAGACCTCGGTCACCCGCTGGCTCCGCGGCCAGCAGCCGCGCGGCGCCACCCCGGCACTGATCGCCGAGGTGTTCACCCGCCGGCTCGGCCGCCGCCTCACCGCCCAGGACCTCGGCCTGGACGCCTGCGCCCCGGTCTACGCGGGCCTGGAGTTCGCCGAGACGCCGCAGGAGGCGGTGGACATCGTGGCGAGCATGTGGCGCAAGGACAACGGCCCGCAGTCGGAGCTGCGCCGGATCGCCTTCACCCCGGCCGGGCTGGTCGTGCCGAGCCGGGACTGGCTGATCGGCCGGACCGACGAGCGGGTCGCGCGGGACGGCTCCACCCTGGCCAGGCCCGATCCTGGCAGTGGCGCGCCGTCCGCCGGACCACCCGGCCCGGGTGCGCCCGGCGGCTCCGCCGCGCCTCCGGCCCGCGGCTCCGCCCCGGGCACCTCCGGCACGCCCGGAACGGGCCTCGGCCGGGCTGCGACCCCGGCCGGATCGGCCACCGGAGCGGCTCCGGCCGCCGCGGGCACGCCCGCCGGGGCGACTGCGGGGCCCGCCTCCGGGGCGGCCGCCGGCACGACCGCGCTCGGCCGGGTGCCGACCCAGAGCCGGCGTCCGCCCATCGCCGTCGAGCCGCCGTACCACGACCCGGCCCGCGAGCCCCGCCCGGCGCTGCGGGTCGGCCGGGGGGACATCGCGGCCATCCGCGCCGTCGGCGACCTCTTCCGCGCGCTGGACCACGCCTACGGCGGCGGCCACGCCCGCCAGGCGCTGGTGCGCTACCTGGAGAGCGAGGCCGAGCCGATGCTGCGGGGCCGCTACGGCGAGCAGATCGGCCGCGCGCTGTTCGGTGCCGTCGCGGACCTCACCCGACTGGCCGGGTGGACGTCCTTCGACATCGCCGCGCACGGCCTCGCCCAGCGCTACTTCGTCCAGGCCCTGCGGCTCTCCCAGGCCGCCGGCGACCGCGCGCTCGG
This sequence comes from Kitasatospora sp. NPDC127035, assembly GCF_042726075.1. NCBI lineage: Bacteria > Bacillati > Actinomycetota > Actinomycetes > Kitasatosporales > Streptomycetaceae > Kitasatospora > Kitasatospora sp. NPDC127035. Next base: position 42,525 of record NZ_JBHXDN010000043.1, read on the forward strand.
CGGGTACGTCCTGGTGACGATGAGCCAGCAGGCCGTGCACCTCGGCCACGGCCGGGAGGCCGTCCAGCTGGCCAGGGTCGCCCAGCAGGGCGTCGGCGGAGCCGTGCCGCCCACGGTGCAGGCGCTGCTGCACGCCGCCGAGGCGCGTGGGCACGGCCTGCTCGGCGACGTCCGCTCCTGCACCACCGCGCTGGTCCGCGCCGAGCGGTCGCTGGCCGCGGCCCGGGCGGGCGACGAACTGCCCTCCTGGGCCCGGTTCTTCGACGAGGCCCAGCTCTCCGACGAGTTCGCCCACTGCTACCGGGACCTCCAGCAGTGGCGGACGGCCGCCCAGCACGCCGAGAAGTCGCTGCGGCTGCGTTCGCCCGCCTACGCCCGGAGCCGGATCTTCTGCCGGCTGGTGCTGGCCACCGCCCGGCTCGGGATGGGCGACCTCGACGAGGCCTGCGGCATGGCCACCGACGCGCTGCGGGCGGCGGGGGAGATGCGCTCGGCCCGCTCGCTGGAGTACGTGCGGGACTTCCACCGCCGGCTCACCCCGTACCGGGGCAGCCCGGTGGCCCGGGCGTTCGAGGAGACCGTGCGCCAGGCGGGGGTGATCTGATCGGCATACGCCCGAGCCCCGGGCGGCGGAGCGCCTACCGGTTCTCGGTGTTCACCAGCTCTCGGCGTTCACCCGTGGCCGGTCGCCCTCGCCGGCGGCCGGCGGGCGGACGTCCCCGCGAAGTCGCTGGGCGGTGAGCGGGAAGCACAGCACCGAGAGCATCCCCGCGCCGACCAGTGCGGCGGCCGTGGAGGACGGCAGGTGCCCAGAGTCGACCTCAATGGTGGTGATGACCACGACCAGTGGCAGCGCCGTCGCGCCGTACAGCCCGAGCGCCACCCGGTCGCGCCGTCCGAGCCCGACCGGGGCGATCAGCGCCGCGGGCAGCCCGCGCACGGCCAGCAGCAGGGCCAGGAAGAGCGGGACGAGCAGCAGCGTGCCCGGATCGTCCAGCAGCGCCGAGAGGTCGAAGTTCATCCCGCTCACGACGAAGAACACCGGGACGAGGAAGCCGAAGCCGATGCCCTCCAGCTTGGCCTCGATCACCTCGCCCTCGGCCTCCGGGACGTCGGACAGCAGCAGCCGGGAGACGATGCCGGCGGTGAACGCGCCGAGCAGCATGTCGAGGTCCAGCCAGAGCGCGGCCGCGACCATGGTCGCGAGCGCGAGGATCACGGTACGGACGGCGAACTGGCCGGAGGTGCGCAGCGTGCGCCGGATCAGCCGGGTCATCCGGACCGGCCGGGCGCGCCGGGCGTAGCCGATCGCGACGGCGGTGATCACCGCGAAGGCGGCCAGGATGACGGCGGTCCTGGCCGGGGTGTTGCCGCTGAGCAGGACGGCGATGGCGATGATCGGCCCGAACTCGCCGACCGCGCCGGTGGCCATCACCAGCGAGCCGAACGGGGTGGGCAGCTCCCCGGAGTCGCGCAGGATCGGCAGGATGGTGCCCAGTGCCGTGGTGGTCAGAGCCAGCCCGGTGAAGGCGCCGTCCAGTGGGTCGGGGTTGACGAGCGCCCCGACGCCGAGCGCGGCCACCAGGGTGACCAGCCACGCGGTGCCCGCCTGCCGGAGCGGGCCGCCGCGCAGCTTGGCGAAGTCGATCTCGTACCCGGCCAGGAACATCAGCATGGCCAGACCGAGCTGGGAGAGCGCGTCGACGAAGTCGTCGGTGCGCACCCAGCCCAGGACGTCCGGGCCGATCAGGACGCCGAGCACGATCTCGAACACCACGGTGGGGACGGCGATCCACCGCAGCAGCCGGTCGGCGAGCAGCGGCGCGGCCACCGCGGCGGCCGGGACCAGGATCAGCGCGAGCGGTTGGACCTCAGGCCCGGCGCTCACCGGGCGTCCGGTGGAGGGGGAGGAACCATCCGATCAGCGGTCATATCGGCATACTGGCACGCGGCCGGGCCCCTCTCCGGCAGCCCGGCCGCGTGCCGGTGACGGCAACGGGCCCGTCAGGCCGCCGCCTCCGCCTCCCGCACGGCCAGCGGCAGCCCGAGGTCACGGACCACGGCCTCGGCGGCCCGGCGCCCGGACACCAGCGCGCCCTGCACGCTGCTGGTGTCGCGGTGGTCGCCGCAGACGTACAGCCCGGCCAGCAGCCGGACCGGCCGCCGGGTGTTGTGCGGCGGGGGCATGGCCGGTACGGCGTCCGGGAGGTGCCGCACGCTCAGGAACTGCCAGCCCGCCACCGGTGTCCCGTACAGCTCCGCCAACCGTCCGCGGACCGCGGGTTCCAGCGCGGCCGGCCCGCCGGCGTCGAAGCTGCGGCGGCCGAGCACGGTCGTGGCGATCAGCGCCTGCCCGGCCGGCGCGTACGACGGGTGCAGCTCGCTGAGCACCAGCGAGTGCGAGACCAGCGACTGCTGACCGTTCGGGCGGTCCCCGTCCAGGAGGAGGACCGCCTCGCCGAGCGGGCTCCGGTCGGCCGCGTGGTAGAAGGTGGTGACGGGGTGGAAGCCGGGCAGCCGCAGGCCCGGCAGCAGGCCGGTGGCGGACCGGGGGTCGGTGGCGACGACCACGGCCTGGGCGTTGATCCGCCCGTGCCCGACGGTCTCCACGCCGTCGGCCGCTATCGAGGTGACCCGTACGCCGGTGCGTACGGTGCCGGCGGGGAGGACGGCGGCCAGTTGGGTCGGCACGGCCGCGATCCCGCCGGCGGGCAGACAGAGCCGGCCGCGCGCGTAGCAGCGGAGCACCAGGTCGGCGACCCGGCTGCTGGTGCCGAGGGCCGGGTCGCTGAGCAGGGCGCCGAGCAGCGGTCGCAGGAGGCCGTCGACGGTCCGCGGGGCGAGCCCGCGGTCGGCGAGAGCCCGGGCGGCAGTGGTCTCGGGTCGGGCCTTGAGGCGGGCGGCGGGGGTCGCCGCCAGCCGGTTGAGCCAGCTGCCGAGCCGCGCCTTGTCCAGCGGACTGCCCAGTGGAGCCCGGGCGGCGGCCTGCCGGGCGGTGGTCAGTTGTGGGTCCCCGACCCGGTACCGGCGCCCGGCGCTGTGCACGAGGACGCCGGGGGCGAGCGGGCGCAGTTCGAGGCGGTCGAGGTCGAGCACACGACGCGGCTCGGGGAAGGCGGTGTTCAGCAGGTGGCTTCCGTGGTCGAGCCGGAATCCGTCCAGCTCGTGGGTGGCTGCTCGGCCGCCGATCCGGTCCGAGGCCTCGAGGACCTGGACGGTCAGGCCGTGGCCGGTGAGGACGCGGGCGGCGGCCAGGCCCGCGAGTCCGGCTCCGACCACAACGACGTCCGGATCGGACTGCCGGCGGGTGCGGCGAATGAAGTCATACGTGGGCACGGGTGGCTCCCTCCCTGGTCCCGGGGTTTCGGGCCGGCGCAGGTAGCGGGGTGCTGGGACACGGTCCGACGATGTGATGCCCAGTCAGTGTGGGGGTCAGACAGGCGCATCGGGCCCGATCCGAAGCCGGGAAGAGGAGTGACAGCATCCGGTGGGGGCTCGGTCACGGACTGTGATTCGATCCGGGTGGGATTCCGGCCCGGCGGGCGCGCACGGTCACCAGGGGCGCGCAACGCGCCCGCAGCGTGCTCCCGTGCGCCCCCTCACGGAGCCCCGCCCGGACTGCGTCGGGCATATGCCCATGGCCAGGGCGGACGTCGTACGGCGCCTACGCGGTGGTGGGAGGACCGCGCGTCGGCGCCGCGGCGGTCGTCGAACCCGTCGCGTCCGCCGACCCCGGTCGGCCCGCTGCGCCCGGCCGCCGCCCCCCGGCCCGCCGCCCCCCGGCCCGCCGCCCGCCTGCCCCCCGGCCGCCGCCCCCGGCCCGCCGCCCGCCCCCGGCGGCCCTGCCCGGCGGCCCGTCGCCCGCAGCCCCCGCTCCCGGCGCCGTACGCCCCGCCCCGTTCCCACCGCCCCGTTCCCACCGCCCCGTTCCCGCCGCGCCGTCGGGTCAGAGGGCCGCCCGCACCGCCGAATCCACGTCGGGGTGCCGGAACCGGAAGCCCGCGTCCAGCAGCCTCCGCGGCACCACCCGGTGGCTGCCGACCACTTCGACCGCCAGCTCGCCCAGCACGGCGTCCAGGAGTGCCTTGGGCACCGGGAACGGCGTCGGCCGGTGCAGCTCCCGGCCGAGCGCCGCCGTCAGCTCGGCATTGGTCACCGGCTCCGGAGCGGTGAGGTTGAACGCCCCGCTCAGGTCCTCCCGGTCGATCAGGAACCGCAGCGCCGCGACCTCGTCGGCCAGGGAGATGAAGCTCCAGTACTGCCGGCCGTCGCCGAGCCGCCCGCCGAGGCCGAGCCGGAACAGCGGGAAGAGCCGCCCGCCCGCGCCGCCGTCCGCCGAGAGCACCAGCCCGGTCCGCGGGTGCACCACCCGGACCCCGGCCCGCTCGGCCGCTCCGGCGGCGGCCTCCCACTCGACACAGACCTCGGCCAGGAAGTCGTCCCCGGCGGGCGACTCCTCGTCGATCACCCGGTCCCCGGTCTGTCCGTAGAAGCCGACCGCCGACGCGCTGAGGAGGACCCGCGGCGGCTCGGCGAGCCCGGCCACCGCGGCGGCCAGCGTCTCGGTGCCGAGCACCCTGCTCTCCCGGATCTCCCGCTTGTAGGCGTCGGTCCAGCGCCGGTCGCCGACCCCGGCGCCGGCCAGGTGCACGACGGCCTCCACCCCGGCGAGCCCGGCCCGGTCGACCTGACCCAGCAGCGGGTTCCAGCCGATGGCGGTGGTGCCGTCCGGTCGAGGGCCGGTTTTCGAGCGGTGCCTGACCAGCCGTACCACCTCGTGGCCGTCCGTCAGCAGCGAGTCGACGAGTGCCGAGCCGATCAGTCCCGTGGATCCTGTGACCGCGATTCTCATGCGGACATCCTCGCAGCCGGGACCTCGCAGACCCGGGCGCTGCTGGCCGGAGCGTCGCCGGCCGGGGCGCGGCCCGTCCGGACGTCGCGCCCGGACGTCGCGCCCGGACGTCACGTCCGGACGTCGCGCCCGGACGTCGAGGCACCCCACCCGGAAATTCCGTGTACGCCCGGGAACCCGCTGATTAGCATGACGCGCATGCGCGAAGCCGACGATCTGATCATCCGTCCCGCTCAGGCCGAGGACGAGAAGGAGCTCTCCGCCCTCAACCGTGCGGCGTGGACCTGGCTGGCCGACGTCGCTCCACGGCCCGACGAGGGTGCGGACGTGTTCGACGAGCGCCACAGCCCGGACCAGTTCCTGCTCGCCGTGCTCGGTGACCGCCTCGTCGGCTACGTCCGGGTCGTCCCGCCCACTCCGCTGGCCAGCAACGCGCACGTGCGCCAGATCCAGGGCCTCGCGGTCGACGCCGGGGCCCGGGGCCGCGGCGTCGGCGTCGCGCTGGTCGAGGCCGCCTGCGCCGCGGCCCGCGAGCAGGGCGCCCGCCGGCTCACCCTGCGCGTGCTCGGCCACAACGCTCCGGCGCGCAGCCTCTACGAGCGCTGCGGCTTCGTCGTCGAGGGCACGATGGCCGAGGAGTTCCTGATCGACGGCCGGTACGTCGACGACATCCTCATGGCCCGCACCCTCACGGCCTGACCCCGCGCCCCCGCGCCCGGCCCCGACCTCTCGGCCCGACCCCGGCCCTCCGCGGGGCGGAACGGCCCGGCGGCGGGGCCGCCCGCCCAGGGCCGCCCCGCCCCCGAACCCGCTTCCGCCGCCCCACCAGGCGCGTTACCGGCGAGTCGTCAGATCCGGACGCGGGTGGTGCAGAGTCGTGACAGACCCGGCCTGTCTGGACCGTCACCCGGACGGGTACGGTACGGCCGTGAGCAACTCGACGCCTCCGGGGTGGTACCCGGTACCGGGTGCGGACGGCACGGCCGGTCATGAGCGCTGGTGGGACGGCAACGCCTGGACCAGCGAGGTGCGGCCCGTCCAGGCGGGCGGCGGTCAGATTGCCGACGCCCCGACACAGGTCTCCTGGCAGAACCCGGCGCAGGCCTCCGCGCCCCCCTCCTACGGTTACGGTGCGGCGCAGCAGGGGCAGCCCGGGTACGGCTACCCGACGCAGAACCCGCCCTCCTACGGCTATCCGCAGGCCGCCTACACTCCCCAGCCCCAGTCGAACCGGATGAAGACCGGCACGGCCGTGGCCATCGTGGTCGGGGTGCTGGCCGTGGTCGGTGTGGTGGCCGCCATCGCGCTCAACAGCGGCGGCGGCACCCCGACGGCCGGTCCGACCACTCCGGTGGCGACCGTGACCGTCACGGACACCCCGAGCCCCACGGCCACCCGCACCCCGACCCCGACCCCGACCCCGACCCGGGGAACCACGCCCACGACGACCGCGCGCCCGGCGCCGGCGGTCAAGGACACCGTGGCCGACCCTCAGCACGCCATCACGGTGCCGGTCTTCGAAGGCTGGGACGCGACGACGGACGGCGCGCACTCGACGGTCTTCCTCGGCAGCGGCCGGTACACCTGCCCCGGCGGGGGATCCTGCATCCGCGGTCAGTTCTCGGTGGAGAAGGACACCGTCTCGGGCGCCTCGGCCCGGGCGGCGGCCGAGGCCGCGATGCCCACCTACGCCGCGGCGATCTTCAGCAACATCTCGTCGCACACCGACGCCGGTTCGTCCAGCACGACGGTCGCGGGCATCTCCGGCTACGCGGTGCGCTGGCACATCGTCACGGCGGACGGCAGCAAGGGCTACGTCCTGATGGTGGCGGTGCCGGCCAAGGGAGGGGGCTACGTGGCCTTCGAGGGCGGGGTCGACGACGCCGCGGGCGCGCCCGACCCCACCGTGCTGGACCAGATCCTCAAGGGCATCAAGCAGGACACCGGCGCGGGGGGGGGGGGCCACACCAGACCCCCCCCCCCGGGGGGGAATACCCGGAACCCAACCCAAACTTGGGGGACCCGTTTGGCAATAACTGGGGGGGGGGGAAGTAGAG
>NZ_JBHXDN010000043.1:49443-83937 GCF_042726075.1 Kitasatospora sp. NPDC127035
GGGGCCCCCCCCCGCGCGGCCCCCCCCCCCCCCCGCGCGCCCCCCCAAAACAAACCCCCAAACACCCCCCCCCCGGGCGGGGGGGCCCCCCCCCCCCCCCCCCCCCCCCCCCCGGGGCTCAGTCCCCGTACCGCTCCCAGAGCTTGGGGAACCGTTTCGCCATGACGTCGGGGTCGTCGAAGTCCAGGGCGGCCCCGTACGGTCGTGCGGGCTGCCGCTCGCCCACCTCGGGCAGCGGCAGTCCGGTCAGCTGCTCGTACGCCTCGTCGGCGGCGTAGCCGAGGTCCTCGGCCTCGCCGTCCTCCTCCTCGTCGAACGCGGGCAGCAGGTCCGCCAGGTCGTCCGGTTCGTGCAGCCCGCCCTCGAACACGTCCCGGCCCTGGCCGATCAGCCAGCACCGGAAGTAGTCGAAGGTGTCCTCGGAGGCGCCGTCCAGCAACAGGTACGCCGCGCCCCACAGGTCGTGGCGGTAGGCGCGCTGGAACCGGGCCTCGAAGAGTCGCGCGAAATCGATCACGTCGTCCGGGGCCAGCTGGGCGAGCCGTTCCACCAGGCGTTCGGCCTGTTCGTCCGGATCGCCGTCGGAGGCTTCCCGGGTTTCGTCGATGATCTGCCAGAAGTCGGTCTCGTCCATCACCGCTCCAGCATCCCTGTTCCCCCGCACGTGCGCATGCGATGGTCGTGCAAATCACCCTGAACCACGCGAAAATCTCGAATCCGCGGGGAGATCCGTGGCCGCAGGCCGGTCCGCACCCGTCGGTGAGCACCGCCGGCGAGTACCCGTCGGCCCGAACCGTCCGGCGGGCACCCGTCGGTCCGCGCCCCCGGGAGGCACCCGCCGGCGAGCGGCTGCCGGGAGGCAGCACGGGGAGCGGCTCCGGGGAGCGCGGAACCCCGCGCCGTCCGGGGACGACGCGGGGTTCCGGTACCGCTGTGTACCTGCGGGGACCCTTACAGGCCGAGCTCGACCTCGAACTCGCCGGCCTCCAGGATCTCCTTGACGGCCACCAGGTAGCGGGCGGCGTCGGCGCCGTCCACCAGGCGGTGGTCGTAGGAGAGCGACAGGTAGGTCATGTCACGGATGCCGATGGCGGTGCCGCCGTCGGCCTCGATGACGACCGGGCGCTTGACGGTGGCGCCGATGCCCAGGATGGCCGCCTGGTTCGGCGGCACGATCACGGTGTCGAACAGCGCACCGCGCGAGCCGGTGTTGCTGATGGTGAAGGTCGCGCCGGACAGCTCGTCCGGGGTGATCTTGTTGCCGCGCACCTTGGTGGCCAGCTCCGCGGTCTTCTTGGAGATGCCGGCGATGTTGAGGTCGCCCGCACCCTTGATGACCGGGGTCATCAGACCCTTCTCGGAGTCCACCGCGATACCGATGTTCTCGGTGTCGAAGTAGGTGATGGTGCCCTCGGCGTCGTTGATCCGGGCGTTGACGACCGGGTTGGTCTTCAGCGCCTGGGCGGCGGCCTTGACGAAGAACGGCATCGGGGACAGCTTCACGCCCTCGCGGGCGAGGAAGCCTTCCTTGGCCCTTCCGCGCAGCGACATGATCTTGGTGACGTCGACCTCGACCACGCTGGTCAGCTGGGCCTGCTCGTGCAGGGCCTTCAGCATGTTGTCGCCGATGACCTTGCGCATGCGGGTCATCTTGACCGTCTGGCCGCGCAGCGGGGACGGCGCGGCGGCGGCGGCCTTCGGCGCGGCGGCCGGGGCGGCAGCGGCGACGGGGGCCGGAGCGGCCTTGGCAGCCTCGGCGGCGGCCAGGACGTCCTGCTTGCGGATGCGGCCGCCGACACCGGTACCGGTGACGGAGGCCAGCGCGACGCCCTGCTCGGCGGCGAGCTTGCGGACCAGCGGGGTGACGTAGGCGTCACCGGCGTCGACCACCGGGGCGGCCGGCGCGGCCGGGGCCGGGGCAGCCGGAGCGGCGACCGGGGCAGCCGGGGCCGGAGCCGGGGCAGCCGGAGCGACCGGAGCCGGGGCAGCGACCGGAGCCGGAGCCGGGGCAGCCGGGGCAGCCGGGGCCGGAGCGGCGACCGGTGCGGCCGGAGCCGGGGCCGGGGCAGCCGGGGCGACGGGGGCCGGAGCCGGAGCAGCCGGAGCGGCGGCCGGAGCCGGGGCAGCACCCGCGGCACCGATCAGCGCGAGCTGGGCGCCGACCTCGGCGGTCTCGTCCTCGCCGACCAGGATCTTCACCAGGGTGCCGGCGATCGGCGACGGGATCTCGGTGTCGACCTTGTCGGTGGAGACCTCGAGCAGCGGCTCGTCGACCTCGACCGTGTCACCCTCGGCCTTCAGCCAGCGGGTGACGGTGCCCTCGGAGACCGACTCGCCCAGTGCGGGCAGCAGCACCGGGGTGGCGTCGCCGGCCGGGGCGGCCGGGGCCGGAGCGGCGGCCGGCGCCTCGGCGACCGGGGCCGGGGCGGCCGGAGCAGCCTCGGCGACCGGAGCGGCCGGAGCCGGAGCGGCCTCGGCGACCGGAGCGGCCTCGGCGACCGGGGCCGGAGCGGCCTCCGGGGCACCGGAGCCGTCGTCGATGATCGCGAGCTCGGCGCCGACGGCGACGGTCTCGTCCTCGCCGACCTTGATCGAGGCCAGGATGCCCGAGGCCGGGGCCGGGATCTCGGTGTCGACCTTGTCGGTGGAGACCTCGAGCAGCGGCTCGTCGACCTCCACGCGCTCACCCTCGGCCTTCAGCCAACGGGTGACGGTGCCCTCGGAAACGCTCTCGCCCAGCGCGGGCAGTGTTACTGAGACCGCCATGGTTTCAGCGACTCCTATCAAGTCTTGCGTACTGGAAGTTTGGGGGGTGGGGCGCGATCAGTCGTGCGCGTGCAGCGGCTTGCCGGCCAGCGCCAGGTGCGCCTCGCCCAGAGCCTCGGACTGGGTCGGGTGCGCGTGGATGAGCTGCGCGACCTCGGCAGGCAGAGCTTCCCAGTTGTAGATCAGCTGAGCCTCTCCGACCTGCTCGCCCATCCGGGCGCCGACCATGTGGACGCCGACCACGGCGCCGTCCTTGACCTGGACGAGCTTGATCTCGCCGGCGGTCTTCAGGATCTTGCTCTTGCCGTTGCCGGCCAGGTTGTACTTGAGGGTGACGACCTTGTCCTTGCCGTACAGCTCGACGGCCTTGGCCTCGGAGATGCCGACGGAGGCCACCTCGGGGTTGGAGTAGGTCACGCGCGGGACGCCGTCGTAGTCGATCGGCACCGGCTTGAGGCCGGCCAGCCGCTCGGCGACCAGGATGCCCTCGGCGAAGCCGACGTGAGCCAGCTGCAGGGTCGGGGCGAGGTCGCCGACGGCCGAGATGGTCGGCACGTTGGTGCGCATGTACTCGTCGACGAGGACGTAGCCGCGGTCCATCGCGACGCCGTTCTCCTCGTAGCCGATGCCGGCCGAGACCGGGCCGCGGCCGATGGCGACGAGCAGCAGGTCGGCGTCGATCTGCTTGCCGTTCTCGGTGGAGACGCGCACACCGGTCTCGGTGTACTCGACGCCGGAGAAGCGGGCCTTCAGCTCGAACTTGATGCCACGCTTGCGGAAGGCGCGCTCCAGCAGCTTGGAGGAGTTCTCGTCCTCCAGCGGGACCAGGTGCGGCAGGGCCTCGACGATGGTGACCTCGACGCCGAACGACTTCCAGACCGAGGCGAACTCGACGCCGATCACGCCGCCGCCGAGGATGACGGCCGACTTCGGGATGCGGTCGAGCTTGAGGGCGTGGTCCGAGGAGATCACGCGGTTGCCGTCGATCTCCAGGCCCGGGATCGAGCGCGGCACGGAGCCGGTGGCCAGCACGATGTGGCGGCCCTCGACGCGCTGGCCGTTGACGTCCACCGAGGTCTGCGAGGAGAGCTTGCCCTCGCCCTGGATGAAGGTCACCTTGCGGGACGCCACCAGGCCCTGGAGGCCCTTGTACAGGCCGGCGATGACGTCGTCCTTGTACTTGTGGACGCCGTTGATGTCGATGCCCTGGAAGGTGGCCAGCACACCGAACTCGGCGGCCTCCTTCGTCTCGTCGGCGATCTCGGCCGCGTGCAGCAGCGCCTTGGTCGGGATGCAGCCGCGGTGCAGGCAAGTGCCGCCGAGCTCACCCTTCTCGATCAGGGCGACGCTCAGGCCCAGCTGGGCGGCGCGGAGCGCCGCGGCGTAACCGCCGCTTCCGCCTCCGAGAATGACTACGTCGAAAACGGTGCTGGCGTCGTTCGCCACGTCACGTCCTCCATGCAATGGGGTGTGGATCGCCGGGCCGGTCACGGTCCGGTAGTTCGGAAGCCTTTGTGGGGCGCCCAGTCGTGCCGGAAATACATCTTCGCACTTGTTCGCGGCGGCTGATGTCCGGGTCCGCCCCAGGGGTGTCCCGAGGGGCGGTCGCAGGGGCGGGGGCACCCCGGACGGAGGGGCATCGTCGCAGCTCAGGGCGGTGTTGACAGCGGGCCCGACGGAGTCGTCCGAGCCTGCGGAGCGCCCGGTTCCGCAGTGCGGAACAAAGTTTCGCCCGCAGCGAACAGGGGTGCGGACTCCCCGTCGCGTCCCCTACCGGCCGGTAACCGACTCGGGCGCGAGGCTCGGCCGGACGAGGACCGTCGGTCGAGGGCCGCTGGACGAGGGCCGCCGCGCGAGGACCGCCCGGTGGGGGGAAAGCCGGACGGGGTCCGGCGCGCTCGCGCCGGACCCCGCCCCGCCTTCGTCCCGCGCCCGCGGGCGCCGGTGTCGGTCAGGCCTTGCCGCCCGCCGCCTTCTGCTCGGCGAAGCGGACCAGGGTGCGGACCGCGGTCGCGGTGCCGCCCTTGGGGGTGTAGCCGAACGGCGCGCCCTCGTGGAACGCCGGACCGGCGATGTCCAGGTGCGCCCAGTCGATGCCCTCGGCCACGAACTCCTTCAGGAAGAGCCCGGCCACCAGGCCGCCGCCCATCCGCTCGCCCATGTTGGCCAGGTCGGCGATGGTCGACTCGGTCATGCCCTTGCGCAGCTCGGGCGGCAGCGGCATCGGCCAGGACTGCTCGCCCACCTCGCCCGAGGCGGTGTGCAGGGTCGAGCGCAGCTCGTCGTTGTTGGCCATCACGCCGAAGGTGCGGCTGCCCAGCGCCAGCATCATCGCGCCGGTCAGCGTCGCCACGTCGACGATGACGTCCGGCTTCTCCTCGCCGGCCCGGACGATCGCGTCGGCCAGCACCAGGCGGCCCTCGGCGTCGGTGTTCAGGACCTCGACGGTCTTGCCGCCGTACATCCGCAGCACGTCACCCGGGCGGGTCGCCGAGCCGGACGGCATGTTCTCGGCGAGCGCCAGCCAGCCGGTGATGTTGACGGCCAGGCCGAGGCGCTTGGCGGAGACCACGGCGGCGAACACCGCGGCGGCACCGGCCATGTCGCACTTCATGGTCTCGTTGTGACCGGCCGGCTTCAGCGAGATGCCGCCCGAGTCGTAGGTGATGCCCTTGCCGACGAACGCCAGGCTCGCCTTGGCCTTCGGGTGGGTGTACGCCACCTTCACCAGCCGCGGCGGGTTGGTCGAGCCGTTGCCGACGCCCAGCAGGCCGCCGAAGCCGCCCTTGAGCAGCGCCTTCTCGTCCAGCACCTCGACCTTGAGGCCGTGCTCCTTGCCGGCCGCCTGGGCGATCGCGGCGAAGCCCTTCGGGTTCAGGTCGTTCGGCGCGGTGTTGACCAGGTCGCGGGCGCGGTTCATCTCCTCGCCGACGACGAGGGCGCGCTCGACGGCCGCCTTGGCGTCCTTGCTGCCCTTGCGGGTCGAGAGCAGGATCAGCTCGCCGACCGGCTCCTTGCCGCCGCCGCTCTTGTAGGTGCCGAACGCGTAGGCGCCGAGCAGGCCGCCCAGCGCGACCGCCTCGGTCTCCTCGGCCGACTCGGCCGGAAGGGCCAGCGCGGCCTTCTTGCTGCCGGCGAGGGCCCGTGCGGCGACACCGGCGGCGCGGCGCAGGGCCTCCAGCTCGTAGGAGCCCTCGGCGGTGTCACCGAGGCCGACCGCGAGCACGAGCGCGGCCTTCAGGCCGGCGGGGGAAGGCACCTTGACGGCCTCGCCCTCGGCGCCGGTCGCGCCCAGCGTGCTGAGGATCTCGGCCAGCTTGCCCTCGAACGCCTCGCTCACGGCCTCGGCGCCGGGGGCCAGCACAATGCCCTTGGGGCCCTTCGCGACACCGATCACCAGGGCGTCCGCACGCAGCGAGGCGGCGGAGGAGGTGCTCACAGACAATGCAGTCACGTAATGCGTCCTGTTCTTTCGCGGTCCACGGCCGGTCGCGGCGCGGGTGCCGCACCGGCGCAGCCCGGAACCGCCGGCCGGGCCGTCCGGCCGGCGCCCGCCGGACCCGGGGCCCCTGGCTGTGTGCCCCCGCCGGCTCCGCGGCGGACGCATACACCAGAGGCCCCGGCGCCCCAACGCGCGTCGGCCGGGCAGGACCTGCGACGGTGCAGGGCTGCGATGCTCCCCGCATGGTAGTCCGCATGCCGAGATCACGCGCCGCCCGGTGTACCGCCTCCGGGTGCCGGGGTTCCGGCCCCGTCCTCAGCCCGCCAGGGCGAGGACCAGCAGCGCACCGGTCGCGGCGGTCTCCGCCATCGCGCCGAGCACGTCGCCCGTGATCCCGCCGAAGCGTCGCACGCAGCGTCGCAGCAGGATCCAGGCGCAGCCGGCACCCGCGACAACGGCCAGCGGCAGTCGTAGGGATGACCATCCGTCAACGGCCCCGGCGGCCGCGGTCAGGAGCGCCGCCGCGGCGGTCGACAGCGCCGCCGCGGCCGGGGTCACCGTGCTCGCCACCATCGCACCGAGCCCGCCCGGGCGGGCGGCCGGCACCGACCGCAGGCATCCCCAGGTGAGCGCGCACCGCGCGGCCACGGCCGCGGCGAGCACCGCCAGCGCGCCGCGCAGGGGGGAGACCGCGAACTGCCCGGCGAGTGCGGCGACCTGCGCCAGCAGGACCAGCACCAGGGTGAGGACGCCGAACGGCCCGATGTCCGACTGCTTCATGATGCGCAGCGCGTCCTCGGCCGGCCGGCCGCTGCCCAGGCCGTCGGCGACGTCGGCGAGCCCGTCCAGGTGCAGTCCGCGGGTCAGTGCCGCCAGTACCCCGACGGCCGCGACCGCGCCGAGCGGGCCGCCCGCGCGCCAGGCCACCAGCGCCCCGGCGCCCGCGGCCGTCGTGCCGAGGACGAGTCCGACCAGGGGGGCGGCGAGCATCGCCCGGCCGCCCGCGGCCCGGTCCCAGCGCTCGACCCGGACCCGCAGGACCGACAGCGTCCCGAAGGCGAACCGCAGGCCGTCCACCCACCCGGCCCGCCTGTCCGGTCCCCGCTCGTCCGTCATCGTCCGCGCCTCCACCGTGACCAGCCTCCCGCATTCCCCGGCGGTCCGCCCCCGCGCACGGCGAAGGCCCCCGGTCCGCCGGACCGTCGTCGTGGACGGCCGGCGGGCCGAGGGCCCGGGGCGTGTCTGACCGACTCCCGGCCGTCCTACAGCCGACCGAGCAGCTCCGCCGCCGACGGGAGCTTCGCCGGCTCCTTCGGTGCCGCCTGCACGAACGGCGCCGGCACCTTCTCCGCGAGCGTGTCCGACGCGGCCTGCAGCAACGGGAGCGCCATCAGCGCACCCACGCCCTCGCCCATGGTGATGCCCTGCTCCTGCAGCGGCGTCAGCGTCAGCCGGTCGTACGCCTTCGCCTGCGCCGGCTCGCCGCTGGACTGCCCGGCCCGCCACCACTCGGGCGCCCGGAACGCGATCCGCTGCGCGACCAGGGCGCACGCCGACGAGACCACGCCGTCCAGCACCACCGGCAGCTTCCGCACCGCGGCCTGCAGCAGGAACCCGGTGATCGCCGCGAAGTCCGCACCGCCGGTCGCACCGAGCAGTGCCAGCTGGTCGCCCAGCACCGGCCGGGCCCGCCGCAGCGAGTCCCGGACGGTCGCGCACTTGACCATCCACACCTTGTCGTCGACGCCCGAGCCGCGGCCGGTGACCGCCGCCGCGTCCGTCCCGCAGAGCGCGCCGACCAGCACCGCGGCGACGGTGGTCGCGCCGACCCCGAGGTCGCCCAGCACCACCAGGTCGGTCCCGGCGTCGGCCTCCTCGTCGGCGACGGCGATCCCGGCCCGGAACGCCTTGACGGTCTCCTCCGGGCTGAGCGCGTCCTCGACGTCGATCCGCCCGGAACCGCGCCGCACCCGGTGGGCGGTCACGTCGTCGGGGAAGTCGGCGGGGTCCGCGTCGACCGCGACGTCGACCACCCGTACCTCGGCACCGAACCGCCGGGCGAGCAGGGCGACGGGCGCGGTGCCGTCGAGGACGGCCCGGACGCGCGCCGCCGTACCGCCCTGGGCCGGCAGCCGGGAGACGCCGAGGGCCGCCACCCCGTGGTCGGCGGCGAACAGCACCACCTTGGGAGCCGAGAGCGGCCGCACGGGGGAGCGCCCCTGCACGGACGACAGCCAGGCGCCCAGCTCCTCCAGCTTGCCGAGGCCGTTGCGCGGCCGGTCCAGCTCCTGCCAGCGCTCCTCGGCGGCGCGCCGGGCACTCTCGTCGGGGCGTTCGACGAGCGAGGAGAACGTATCGAGATCCACGGTCGTGTCCATCGTCCGGAAGGCTACACGCCGCAGGTGTTCAGCCGACGGGCGGCTTGACGGTGAGCACCTGCCCGGCCACCACCAGGAGCACGCGCTCGGACGCGTCGGCGACCGCCATGTTGAGCCGGCCCAGGGTGTCGCGGAACCGGCGTCCGGCGGCGGTGGCCGGGACGACCCCCATGCCGACCTCGTTGCTGACCGCCACCACCGGCCGACCGGTCGCGGCCCACGCCGCGGCCAGCGCGTCGCAGCGGGCCTGCACCGCCGCCTCGCCCTCGTCGGCCCAGACCCGGTCGTCCCAGGCGCCGCACTCGTCCATGACGGAGGTGAGCCAGAGCGCCAGGCAGTCGATCAGCACCGGCGCCGGGTCGGCGGCGTCCGCCAGCACCGCCTCCAGCGCGCAGGTCTCGGCGGTGCGCCAGCTCGCCGGCCGCCGGTCCCGGTGCAGCGCCACCCGCTGGGCCCACTCGGCGTCCCCGTCGCGGGTGCCGCCGGTGGCCACGTACAGCACGTCCCCGTACGGGGCGAGCAGCTGCTCGGCCCTGGTCGACTTGCCGGACCGGGCGCCGCCGAGGAGGAGCGTGCGGGGCAGCGGGGCGTCATCAGTCATGCGCCCCATCCTCTCCCACCGCGCATACCGAAGATCCTGGTGGGCAACCTGAGGACTTAGGCTGCGCAGCACAAGCGCGTCATCAGCGATCGGCAGTGATCGCCAGTGGGAGGAGCCGGGCATGGTCTGGACGTGGCGGTACGAGAAGACGGACGGCACCGCGGTGGCCCCGGGCGACGGCCAGGTGGAGGAGTTCGCCGGCCAGGGGGACGCCGAGACCTGGATCGGGGAGGCCTGGAAGCAGCTGGCCGAGGACGGCGTGGACACCGCCGTGCTGCTGGACGACGGCCGTGAGATCTACTCGATGAGCCTGCACGAGGGCTGAGGCCCGGGGGTGACGGCTCCGGGAGCTACTTCATCCCGATGACGTGGAGCAACGCGGCGACCTGCCGGTAGGGGTCGGTCCGGCCGGCGAGCTCCTCGGCCTCCAGCAGCTGGGCGAGCTGCCGGCCGTCGACCGGCGGCGCCGCGTCGTCGGGCGCGTTGTCGGTGAAGACCCGGACGCCGTACCAGTGCCGCAGCGGTACGGACACCTCGGAGAGGGTCACCGCGAGGTCGGTGATCCGGTCGGCGCGGGCCGCCAGCCCGAGCCGGTTGTAGTACCGGTCGCTCTCGAAAGCGTGCAGGGCGGCCCGCCAGTCACCGGCGGCGGCGGGCCGCAGGGCCAGCGCGTCGCGGTTGCGGACCAGCAGCGAGAGCAGCCCGCCGGGCGCGAGCAGCCGGGCGAGCGAGGCGATCATCGGATCGGGGTCCGGGAGGTACGTCAGGACGCCGTGGCAGAGCACGACGTCGAAGCTGCGGGCGCCGAACCAGCGTCCGCACTGGTGGCCGTCGCCGATGAGCAGCTGGATCCGGTCGCGGACCTCGTCCGGCTCCTCGGCCAGGGCCCCCTGGGCGACGCCGAGCGCGTCCGGGTCGGAGTCGATGCCGGTGACGTAGTGGCCGGCCCTGGCCAGCCGCAGTGCCTGGGTGCCCTGACCGCAGCCGATGTCGAGGACGCGCTGGGCGCTGCGCCCGGCGAGCTGCTCGGCGAGCTGCCGGGCGACCATCTCCTGCCGGACGAGGTTGCGCAGGGTGCCGAGGCGCTCCAGCCAGTGGCCGGTGCCGCCGGCGAAGGAGCCGCTGCGCGAGGGCAGCCGGCGCTCGTGGCCGGCCCGCTCCTGGGCGAACCGGTCGTGGCCGCCGTCGCCCTGCCCCGGGAGCGCGTAGAGGCCGGGCCCGTCCCAGACGGGAGGGGCCCAGCCGGAGTCCACCGGTTCGGCGGTCAGGGCTTCTCTCCGCGCCGCACCTGCGGCTTGGGCAGCCGCAGCCGGCGCATCTGCAGGATGCGCATCAGGCCGTAGGCGACCGCGCCGCGGGTGTTCTGCCCGGCGAACCGCTCGGCCAGCTGCTTGCGCAGACCGAAGCCGAGCCGGACGAAGTCCAGGATCACCAGGACGAAGAAGAGCAGGAACAGCACCGTGGAGAGCAGCTGGAGGGCCTGCACCTTGACGATGCTGAGGACCAGGATGAGGACCGCGGCGGGGAGGAAGAACTCGGCGAGCGACCAGCGGGCGTCGACGTAGTCCCGGGTGAACTTGCGCACCGGGCCCTTGTCGCGGGCCGGCAGGTGGCGCTCGTCGCCCTCCAGCAGCGCGGTGCGCTGCTTCTCGCGCTCGGCGCGCATCCGCTCGCGGGCCTGTCGGGAGGCCTCCTTGCGGTCCTTGGGCACGGTCACGCGGGTACGCCGGTGGGCTTCGGCCTCACTGCGCTTGGGCGTGGGCCGGCCCTTCTTCGCCTGCGGATCGCGGGGCTGGGTCGTCTCGTCCTGCTTCTCCAGCACGGCGGCGGAGGCAGCGGCATCATCTGAACGGCGTCGGAACACACCACCAGCGTACGGGGTGCGGGGCGGCTTCTTCCGATGTCCTCGGACCCAAACGCATATCGATCGGGTCCGATAGCGGTCGGTACGGGTTTCCCGGGGGTTTCCCGTAGGGGATCACTCCGCCGACCGGAGCGTGGGACTAGGACGGTATCCACCCCGCGGAGGAGGCCGTACGGGGGTCGGCTGTAGCAGGCTTGTTGCAGGCAGGTGCACTGCGGCGACGGGCTCGCTGCACATACACTCGTCGTGTCTGGTAACGAGATAGAGACCGCAGGCCGGAGAAGGGGGCACCCGAGGCCCATGAGCGACGGAATCATGAAGCGTATGGGGCTGATCTTCCGCTCCAAGGCGAACAAGGCCTTGGACCGCGCGGAAGACCCGCGAGAGACGCTCGACTATTCGTACCAGAAGCAGCTTGAGCTGCTGCAGAAGGTGCGACGGGGCGTCGCGGACGTGGCCACCTCGCGCAAGCGTCTGGAGCTCCAGCTGACCCAGCTGCAGCAGCAGTCGGCGAAGTACGAGGACCAGGGCCGCAAGGCGCTCTCGCTCGGCCGGGAGGACCTCGCCCGCGAGGCGCTGACCCGCAAGTCGAACATGCAGTCCCAGATCAACGACCTGCAGACGCAGTACCAGCAGCTGCAGGCCGAGGAGGAGAAGCTCACGCTCGCCTCCCAGCGGCTGCAGGCCAAGGTGGACGCCTTCCGCACCAAGAAGGAGACCATCAAGGCCACCTACACCGCGGCCCAGGCGCAGACCCGGATCGCCGAGTCCTTCTCCGGTATCTCGGAGGAGATGGGCGACGTGGGCCTGGCCATCCAGCGGGCCGAGGACAAGACCGCCCAGATGCAGGCCCGGGCCGGTGCGATCGACGAGCTGCTGGCCTCCGGCGCGCTCGACGACGCCAGCGGTCTCGGCCGCAAGGACGACATCGAGGCCGAGCTGGAGCGCGTGGCCGGCGGTTCCGACGTCGAGCTGGAGCTGGCCCGGATGAAGGCCGAGCTGACCGGTGGCTCCCCGGCCTCCGGCCCGCAGGCCATCGAGCAGGGCCGTCCGCAGGACGCGGCCCCCCAGCAGGACTCCCCGCGCATCAACTACAACAAGTGATCTGAGCTCCACCCCGGAACACCTTCGGGAACATTCCCCAGGAACAGGGAGACGCACGGCATGATCATGAGGGTCATGGGTGAGGGGCAGTTCCAGGTGGGCGAGACCCATCTGAACCGCCTCAACGAGCTCGACGACGAGCTCCTCACCGCACTGGAGTCGGGGGACGAGGAACACTTCCGCCGGGCGCTCGGTGAGCTGCTCGGCGCGGTGAAACAGTTCGGCACCCCACTGCCGGACGACTCCCTGGAGCCGTCCGACCTGATCCTCCCGGATGCCGATGCGACGATCGACGAGGTCCGGCAGTTGCTGCGGGACGAAGGTGACGGCCTGATCCCGGGAGTTTCCGGATAGCCGCCGTCTCCGCGCCAGACACCAGGGCGGGCCCCCTCCACCAGGGAGGGGGCCCGCCCGTCTGCGGTCCCGCACCGGCCGGCCGCGACCGGGAGCGGTACGGCGGGCCCGCTACGGCAGGGCCAGCATCCGGTCCAGCGCCGCCTTGGCGTACTTCTCGGTCTCCGGGTCGACCCGGATCACGTTCGGCACCCGGCCCTCGACCAGCGACTCCAGCGCCCAGACGAGGTGCGGCAGGTCGATCCGGTTCATGGTGGAGCAGAAGCAGACCGCCCGGTCGAGGAAGACGATCTCCTTGTCCGGGTGCGCCTTGGCGAGCCGGCGGACCAGGTTCAGCTCGGTGCCGATGGCCCACTTGGTGCCGGGCTCGGCGGCGTCCAGCGCCTTGATGATGTACTCGGTCGAGCCCACCATGTCGGCCGCCGCGACGACCTCGTGCTTGCACTCCGGGTGCACCAGGACGGTGACGCCGGGGATCCGGGTGCGGACGTCGTTCACCGAGTCCAGGCTGAACCGGCCGTGCACCGAGCAGTGGCCGCGCCAGAGGATCATCTTCGCGTCGCGCAGCTGCTCGGCGGTGAGGCCGCCGTTCGGCCGGTGCGGGTTGTAGACGACGCAGTCGTCCAGCGAGAAGCCCATGTCCCGCACCGCGGTGTTCCGACCGAGGTGCTGGTCGGGCAGGAAGAGCACCTTCTGGCCCTGCTCGAAGGCCCACTCCAGGGCCCGCTTCGCGTTGGAGGAGGTGCAGATGGTGCCGCCGTGCCGGCCGGTGAAGGCCTTGATGTCGGCGGAGGAGTTCATGTACGAGACCGGGACGGTGACGTCGGCTATGCCGGCGTCGGTCAGCGCGTCCCAGCACTCGGCGACCTGCTCGGCGGTGGCCATGTCGGCCATCGAGCAGCCGGCCGCGAGGTCCGGCAGCACGACCTGCTGGGCGTCGCCGGTGAGGATGTCGGCCGACTCGGCCATGAAGTGCACGCCGCAGAAGACGATGTACTCGGCCTCCGGGCGGGCCGCCGCGTCGCGGGCGAGCTTGAAGGAGTCGCCGGTGACGTCGGCGAACTCGATCACCTCGTCGCGCTGGTAGTGGTGGCCCAGGATGAAGACGCGGTCGCCGAGCGCGGCCTTGGCCGCGCGGGCGCGCTGGACGAGGTTCGGGTCGGAGGCCGGTGGGAGGTCGCCGGGGCACTCGACGCCGCGCTCGCTGTTCGGGTCGGCCTCGCGGCCGAGCAGCAGCAGAGCGAGCGGCGTCGGAGTGGGGTCGACGCCGTAGGTCTCGGTGATGGTGGTGGTCACGGGCGAGTGCCCTTCTGTGCGGCCGATCGGGCGTGCAGCCTTTTCGTCTATCTGACGCAATCTATGATAACCGGTTAGCGTCAGAGTGACGATGGCCGTCCTGTCGATGTGACGAGAACCGCTTGCCGGTTCGGAGCGCCGCGGGGGGTGCGCGGTGCGTGAGAGACGGGTGCGCGGTGGGCGCGCGGTGCGGCCGGAGGGAAGTTGCGACCCGGTCCGGCGTGGCCGAGCCGGGATCCGGCCGGACCGCGTTTGGCTGGGTGCATGAAGGCAATCGCGATCCGCCGCTACGGCGGCCCCGAGGTGGTGGAGTACACCGACCTCCCGGACCCGAAGGTCGGCCCGGACTCGGTACTGGTGCAGGTCAGGGCGGCCGGGGTGAACCCGGTGGACTGGAAGGTGCGGGACGGCAGGCTGGACGGTCTGCTCGACGCGCACTTCCCGCTGGTGATGGGCTGGGACGCGGCCGGGGTGGTGCGCGCGGTCGGCGGCGGGGTCACCGAGTTCGCTCCCGGCGACGAGGTCTACGGCTACGTCCGCAAGGACGCGGTCGAGCACGGGACCTACGCGGAACTCGTCGCCGCGCCCGTCCGCACCCTGGCCCGCAAGCCGGCCGCGCTGGACTGGGCGCAGGCCGGCGGACTGCCACTGGCCGGGCTCACCGCCCTCCAGGCCCTGCGGGCGGTCGGCGTGAGCGCGGGTGACACCGTGCTGGTGCACGCCGCCGCGGGCGGGGTCGGCCACCTCGCCGTCCAGCTCGCCCGGGCCGCCGGCGCCCGGGTGATCGGCACCGCGGGCGAGCGCAACCACGCCTACCTGCGCGGTCTCGGCGCCGAGCCGGTGGCCCACGGCGAGGGCCTGGCGGACCGGGTCCGCGCGCTGGCGCCGGAGGGCGTGGACGCCGCGCTGGACCTGGTCGGCGGCGACGCCGTCGAGGTCTCGGCCGGTCTGGTCGCGGATCCGGCGCGGATCGCCTCGGTCGCCGACTTCGGCGTGAAGGCGCGCGGGGGTCACTACGTCTGGGTCCGTCCGGACGCCGCCGGGCTGGCCGAGCTGGCCGAGCTCGCCGACGAGGGGCGGCTGACCGTGACCGTCGCGTCCACGTTCCCGCTGGCCCAGGCCGCCTCGGCCCAGGCGCTCAGCGCGGAGGGCCGGACCCGGGGCAAGATCGTGCTGCTGGTGGACTGAGGCGCCGGGGCCGGTGGACCGAAGCCCGTCATCTGCGAGCGGTGGACTCGGTCCTGTCATCCGCCAGAATGGTGCAGAACCGTTTCGGCGGGCCGTTGTCGCCCCGCCCCCGTCCCCGATGCCGCACGACCCGTGGAGCCCCGCACCGATGAGCAGCAGCCGAGCGCACGAGACGGTCGGGGCCTCCCTGGACGAGACCGACCGCCTGCTCCTCGCCCGGCTGGCCCGCGACGGCCGCGCCTCGTACGCCGAGATCGGGCTGTCGGTGAACCTCTCCGCCACCGCGGTCCGCCGCCGGATCGACCGGCTGCGGGCGCGCGGGGTGGTCCGCGGTTTCACCGTGGTGCTCGACCCCTCCGTCCTCGGCTGGCAGACGGAGGCGTTCGTCGAGGTCTACTGCCGCGAGCGGACCGCGCCCGAGGAGATCCTGGCCAGCCTGCGCCAGTTCCCCGAGGTGATCGCCGCCTGGACGGTCACCGGCGACCCGGACGCCCTGGTCCACCTGCGCGCCGCCGACATGCGCCATCTGGAGGCGGTCATCGAGCGGATCCGCCGGGAGCCCGGCGTCCAGCGCAGCCGTTCCTCCGTCGTCCTCTCCCAGCTCATCGGCTGACCTCCGGACGGCCCGGTCCGGCCCTGCGCAGGAATCCTGCGCGGGGCGCGTCGAAGACGCCCGAAACCTGCCTGACCGGCCGCGTTCCGACGCGCGGCGCAGGCCCCGCGCTGCCTACGCTGATCACGTCCGGCAGAACGGTGCCCGTTCCCGTGCCGTCGGGCCCTCCCCGACCCCCCCACAGCCGAGAGGGACACCCGTGTCCGCAGCACCCGACCGCATGCACCGGCCCGACAGCGACCTGGTCGACCTGGTTTTCGACTACATGCGCGACCGTCTGCAGTACGACCCCGTCCCGCTCGACCACCCCGGCGACGGGGAGCACCTGCGCACCCAGCTGTCCGGCCTGATCAACCAGGACGGCAACGACCCGGCCGACGTGCTCAAGCTGTACGACCACGAGCTCTCCCGCGCGGTGATCTCCGCCGACAGCCCGCGCTACCTGTCGTTCATCCCGTGCGCCCCGACCAAGGCCGCGCTGCTCTTCGACATGGTCGTCTCCTGCGCCTCGCTCCAGGGCATCTCCTGGCTGGAGGCGGCCGGCGCCATCGCCGCCGAGAACCAGGTGCTGCGACTGATCGCGGACCGCGCGGGCATGCCCGGATCGGCCGGCGGCACCTTCGTCTCCGGCGGCTCGGCCGGCAACCTCTCCGCCCTCGTCGTCGCCCGCGACACCGCCCGCCGCCGCCTCGCCGAACAGGGGCTGCCCAGCGGGCCCGAGGTGCGGCTGCGGATCGCCGTCGCCGACCAGGTGCACTCCTCGGTCAAGAACACCTTCAACATCATCGGCGTCGAGGCCTTCAAGGTCCCGACCGTGAACCGCCGGTTCACCGGCGAGGCGCTGCGCACCGCCCTGGCCGCCGACCCGAACCCCGAGACCGTGATCGCGGTCGTCGGCACCGCCGGCACCACCAACGAGGGCATCGTCGACGACCTCCAGGGCCTCTCCGAGGTCGCCCGCGAGCGCGACCTGTGGTTCCACGTGGACGGCGCCTACGGCGGCGCGGGCCTCTTCGCCCCCTCCGTGCGCGCCCGCTACGACGGCATCGAGCACGCCGACTCCTTCGTGGTGGACCCGCACAAGTGGCTGTTCGCCCCGTTCGACTGCGCCGCGCTGATCTACCGCAACCCCCAGCTCGCCCGCGCCGTGCACACCCAGGACGCCTCCTACCTGGACGTGCTGCACACCGAGGGCGACGAGTGGAACCCGACCGACTACGCCTACCACCTGACCCGGCGGGCCCGCGGCCTGCCGCTCTGGTTCTCGCTCGCCGTGCACGGTGTCCAGGCGTACACCGACGCCATCGAGGCCGGCCTCGAACTGGCCCGGGACACCGCGCAGCTGATCCGCGACACCGAGCACCTGGAGCTGCTGTTCGACCCGCAGCTCTCCGCCGTCTGCTTCAAGCGGACCGGCTGGACCAACGCCGACTACTACCGCTGGTCGCAGCAACTGCTCGCGGACCAGATCGGTTTCGTCACCCCCACCGGCTGGGACGGCGAGACGGTCGCCCGGTTCGCCTTCCTGCACCCCGGGACCACCATGGAGATGGTCCGCGAGATCCTGGACACGATGAGCTGAGGTCACGCTCGCCGAGCCCCCGCCGGGCCTGCCCGGCGGGGGCTCGGCGTCACAGCAGCGCGCCGTTCGGCAGGTACGGCGCCGGCGGGCGCATCCCGCGCAGGCCCAGGTAGCCGCGGGTCTCCAGGGTCAGGCCCAGTTCCAGCCCGACGTCCAGCGCCCACTCCTGCTCGGCGGTCAGGTGGTCCACCCGGGCCTCCGTGCCGTCCGGCACCCGGGCGAGTGCCTCGCGCAGCAACCGGACGGCGATCCGCTTCGAGGACGCCGCCAGCAGCCTGATCTCGCCGCCGTCCCGGTAGCAGTAGCCGCTGCCCGCCAGCGCGTCCGCGACCAGCAGCTCCTCGCAGTGCGCCAGCATCAGCTCGTGGTCCGGGCCGTGCGCGGCGCCGCGCAGCCGCCGGTCCACCGAATCCAGCAGGTGCCGGTGCGAGGCGTTGCCCGGGTGCACCGGGATGTCCCCGGGATCGAGCAGCCCGGCCCGGTCCACCTTGCCGGTCAGCCGCATCGCCGGGTGCAGGGTGAACCCCGCCAGCCGGTAGCGGCGGGCGGCCGCCGGGGACGGCGGGGCGCAGAGCATCCCGCGCAGGCAGCCCCGCCCGTACGCGGCGGCCCGCTCCAGCAGCAGCCGGCCCACCCCCCGGCCCTGTGCCCCCGGCACCACCGCGAAGAGGGCCAGCACCCACACCCCCTCGCGGCGCAGCGACAGCACCGTGCCGATCGGCTCGCCGCCGATCTCGGCCAGCCAGCAGCCCTGCGGGTCGGTGCGGACGAGATGTCTGGTCCGGGCCAGCGGCAGGACCGGGGAGCGGGTCCGGTCACCGGCCCCGGGGGAGTCGGGCAGCGAGGCGGAGGCGGCGCGGGCGATGTGCTGGACGACCTCCGCGTCGGCGGCGGTGTCCTGGACCAGGCGCAGGATCATGGCGTCCATCCTGGCGGCCCGGGTGTCGCCGCGGGGCCGGTTCGCCGGGATCGGACCGTTCGGGCGGTGACCGTTCGCCCCGCCGGTGTGCGAGCATGGGGAGCGTAGGGGAGCGGCTGGCACACCCGGCCCACGGAAACCCCGCCGCCACGAACCAGTCGAAGACGTTCGCCGTCCGGGAAATGAATCCGGGCGGTTGTCGGTTGGTACTGGCGGCAGACCGTCGTCAAGACCGGGAGAAAGCAGATGACCGTCCAGGACGAGACCACCGTAGAGAGTGGCATCCTCCTCACCGACGCCGCCGCGGGCAAGGTCAAGGCCCTGCTGGAGCAGGAAGGCCGCGAGGACCTCGCACTTCGGGTCGCCGTCCAGCCCGGTGGCTGCTCCGGCCTGCGTTACCAGCTGTTCTTCGACGAGCGCTCGCTCGACGGCGACGTCCTCAAGGACTTCGACGGTGTCAAGGTCGTCACCGACCGGATGAGCGCCCCGTACCTGGGCGGCGCCACCGTCGACTTCGTCGACACCATCGAGAAGCAGGGCTTCACGATCGACAACCCGAACGCCACGGGCTCCTGCGCCTGCGGCGACTCGTTCAACTAGTCGTCCGAATTCGTTCGGTCGATGATCTGAACGAAGGCGGCCCCGGGACTCCCGGGGCCGCCTTCGTCGTGTCTGCGGGAACGTTTCTGCAGTGGGTGCGCGGGGTCTTCCGCTACGGGGTGCCGGCGATCTCCGGTCCGACCGGCTCCGCCCCGACGTGCGGGTCGGCCTCCAGCGGCACCTCACGGCCGGTCGCCAGGTCCGTCACCGTGCGGCCCTGCAGGGGCTGCTTCAGGTCGGAGACCACCGTCTGCCGCTTGGCCAGATCGGCGCAGGCCTGCCCGGCCGGGACCGGGGCCGCGACGGTCACCCGGATGTCGACCCGGCCCGGGTGCGACTCGTCGGCCTTGAGCGCGTACCGCTGGCAGATCCCGCCGTAGAACCAGACCGTCAGCCTGTTGCCGTCCACCCGGTAGGTGATCGCCGGGTGCACCTGCGAGCCGTTGGGCGGCGGCTCGCCGACCGCGATGCCGTTGCCGCCGGGGGGAGTCTGCGCCGGGGTCGGCGTCAGCGCCGGTGCCGGGGTGGTGGTGGCCGGTGGCGGACTGGCCGGCCGCGGATCGGGGGTGGTCGCCGTGGGATCGGCCGGCGGGGTGGTCACCGGCGCCGGGGCCGACGGGGACGCCGGGGCCGACCCGGGCGCCGACGGGGTCTCGGCGGTGCCCGCCGCGGGAGGGGCGGGCGCGCTCGCCGAGGGCGCCGCGGTACCGGAGGCCGCCGCGTCCGAACCCGACTTCGCTCCGTCGCCGCACCCGGCCAGCACCGTCGCCGCCGCCAGTACCAGACCCGCCAGTGTCACCGCGCGTGCCCGGCCGGAACGCCGGGGCATCGTCTCCAGATCCATCTGTACTTCCTCCCGAGGGCTCAGCGGCACGCCTCCGGGGCCGCACCGCGCCGATGTGACGTGCGCCGGACGAATCCGGTTCCCGTCCGAGCCCGGCGGGTGCTCCGGCAGGGGCCTACAGCCCGTACTCGGGCATCCCCGCGACCAGCCGCTGGGTCCGCGAGGGGACCCTGAGCGCCGCCCGGGCGGGTGCGGCGTCCTGCGGACCGGTCGCCAGCAGCGGCCAGAACCGCCTCAGTCGCCGCGAGGAGTCCACCAGCGCGTCCAGCGAGTCGCCGTCCGCGTCGCCGAGCAGGGCGGGCGGGACCCGCAGCGGGTGGTGACTGGGCATCATCGGCCATCACTTCCGATCCACCGGTGCCGTGACGGGGGTGCCACGGGCCTGGGCGGGGCCGGGAACGGCCCCCTGTCTGCGACCCTAGGCCGGTCGTCCGGCCCCCACCAGAGCTACCGGTTGGT
Organism: Kitasatospora sp. NPDC127035; assembly: GCF_042726075.1. Taxonomy (NCBI): domain Bacteria; kingdom Bacillati; phylum Actinomycetota; class Actinomycetes; order Kitasatosporales; family Streptomycetaceae; genus Kitasatospora; species Kitasatospora sp. NPDC127035. The sequence continues at coordinate 69,454 of NZ_JBHXDN010000043.1, forward strand.
AGTACACCGTAGGGGGCGGAGGGTGCCGCCGAAGGCGTTCTTGCTGGCTCCCGCCCCCTGCCGGGTACCGTGAGTGGGTTCACCCACCGCCCTTCCACGGCCCTGCCGCCCTTCTGAGGAGACCCCGTGCGTATCGCCGTCGCCGGCTCGATCGCGACCGACCACCTGATGACCTTCCCGGGCCGGTTCGCCGACCAGCTCGTCGCCGAGCAGCTGCACACCGTGTCGCTGTCCTTCCTGGTCGACACCCTGGACATCCGCCGCGGCGGTGTCGCGCCCAACATCGCGTTCGGGATGGGCGTCCTGGGCCTGCGCCCGGTCCTGGTCGGCGCGGCCGGCGCGGACTTCGCGGAGTACCGCAGCTGGCTGGAGCGCAACAACGTGGACTGCCGGTCCGTCCACATCTCCGAGACCCGGCACACCGCGCGCTTCATGTGCACCACGGACGAGGACCACAACCAGATCGCGTCGTTCTACACCGGCGCCATGGCGGAGGCCCGCAACATCGAGCTCAAGCCGATCGCCGACCGGGTCGGCGGCCTGGACCTGGTCCTGATCGGCGCGGACGACCCGCAGGCGATGGTCCGCCACACCCAGGAGTGCCGCACCCGCGGCTACGCCTTCGCGGCCGACCCCTCCCAGCAGCTGGCCCGCCTCGACGGCCACGACATCCGCCAGATCGTCGACGGCGCCGCGTACCTCTTCACCAACGAGTACGAGGCCGCGCTGATCGAGACCAAGACCGGCTGGGACGCCGACGAGATCCTCGGCCGGGTCGGCACCCGGATCACCACCCTCGGCAGCAAGGGCGTCCGGATCGACCGCAAGGGCGAGACCCCGATCGTGGTCGGCTGCGCGCCCGAGAACAGCAAGACCGACCCGACCGGCGTCGGCGACGCCTTCCGGGCCGGTTTCCTGGCCGGCCTCTCCTGGGGGCTGGAGCTGGAGCGCGCCGCCCAGCTCGGCTGCATGCTCGCCACCCTGGTCATCGAGACCGTCGGCACCCAGGAGTACGAGCTGCGCCCGACCGCGTTCCTGGAGCGCTTCGAGGGCGCCTACGGCGCCGAGGCGGCCGCCGACGTCCGGGCGCACCTGGTCAAGTAGTCCGCCGCACCAGGTAGGCCACGCCCCGGTCGCCGCCGTACTCGGCGGCCGGGGCCTCGCCCAGGTACTCCTGCCCGCGCATCCCGCACCAGGCGGGTACGTCCAGCCGGGCCGCCTCGTCGTCCGCCAGCACCGCGACCGTCCCGCCCAGCGGGACTCCGCCGATCCGCCTGGCCAGCTCGATGACGGGCAGCGGGCAGCGCTTGCCGAGGGCGTCGAGGACGGTCGTCCCCCCGGCCGCGTGCGGATCCCCGCCCGCGTCCGGCTCCCCGGCCGGACCCGAGGGCCCGGACTCCGGCGCGCGCTCCGGGGGCAGCGTCAGGTCCAGCCCCAGCGGGGCGCGGACACCGGCCACCAGCCCGGGCAGCACGGTCAGGAAGCGCTCGACGTCCGCCTCCGCCGCGCCGAACGGCAGCGAGACCCGGACGTTCCCCTCGGTGAGGACGCCCATGGCGGCCAGGACGTGGCTGGGGGTCAGCGTGGACGAACTGCAGGAGGAGCCGGAGGAGACCGCGAACCCGGCCCGGTCCAGCTCGGTCAGCAGCACCTCGCCGTCCACGTACAGACAGGAGAAGGTGACGACGTGCGGCAGCCGCCGCACCGGGTCGCCCACCACCTCCACCTCGGGCACCAGCTGCGGCACCCGGGTCCGGATCCGTTCGACCAGCGCGTGCAGGCGGGCGTTCTCCCGGTCCGCCTCGGCCCGTACCGCGCGCAGGGAGGCCGCCGCGGCCACGATCGCCGGCACGTTGACGTACCCCGGGACCCTGCCGCCCTCGCGCTCGTCGGCGGGCAGCGGCGAGGAGTACCGGACGCCCTTGCGCACCGCGAGCACCCCGACCCCGGCAGGTCCGCCCCACTTGTGCGCGGAGGCGGCCAGCAGCGACCAGCCGCCCGGCACGTCCACCCGCCCGGCGCTCTGCGCGGCGTCCACCAGCAGCGGCACGTCCCCGCACACCTCGGCCACCTCGGCGACCGGCTGGACGGTGCCGACCTCGTGGTTGGCGGACTGCAGCACGGCGAGCGCGGTGTCCGGCCGCAGCGCCGCCGCGAACCCCCCGGGGGCGGCCCGGCCGTACCGGTCCACCGGGACGACCGAGACCTCGCCACCGGCGGCCTCGTGCCGTTCCGCGGCGTGCAGCACGCCGGAGTGCTCGACGGCCGAGTGCACCAGGTGTCCGCCGCGGCGCCGGTTCCCGGCCAGGGCGCCCAGCACACCGAGGTGCACCGCCTGGGTCCCGCTCGCGGTGAAGGCGATCTCGTCGGCCCGGCAGCCGAGGACCCCCGCCACCGTCTCGCGGGCGGCGTCCAGGAGCATCCGGGCCTGCCGCCCGGACCGGTAGAGCCGGGCGGGGTCGGCCCACCCCTCGTCCAGGGCGGCGGTCAGCGCCTGCCGCGCGACGGGGTGGAGCGGTGCGGTGGAGGCCACGTCGAAGTACACGGTCACATTTAACGACACTCCCGGGTGTATTCCGGCGTGCCCCGGGTGCTTACCGACCGTCAGTCGATCACCCCGAATGTCCGAATAGTCCACGTCCGACGGACTGTCACGTACGTCGTCCGAGGTCATCCCCCGATCGGGCGTACGGACCCCTAATGCCTAGGATGACCTGCGGCGCAGCCCCTGCCGGGCCTGATCGGGTGTCCGGGCGGCGCGTTACCGGGACCTGCCCGTCAGCAGCGCATAAGGCTGGAGTAGGGTTTGGCCCGCATAAGCATTCAAACCGTGCCCGTGGTCGGGTCGCCGGGAGGCAGCAACCTCTCCGGGGCGACGCGAAGGCGGGCGAGACTTCGGGAAGGCGCTACGTGAGTCCCAACGGCTCCGACCGCTCGCCGCGGCGCACGATGCGGCGGAAGCTGCCTCAGGCGCTGGCACTGGGCCTCGTCATCGCGACCGCCACCGGCTGCTCGGCCAACGACCTCCCCAGGCTTGGCCTCCCGAGTCCCGTCACCGAGGAAGGGCCCCTGGTCCTCCACATGTGGCAGGGCTCCTGGATCGCGGCGCTGGTGGTCGGCGTACTGATGTGGGGTCTGATCATCTGGAGCGTGATCTTCCACCGGCGCAGCCGCACCGGCGTGCAGGTCCCTCCGCAGACCCGGTACAACGTGCCCATCGAGGCGCTCTACACCGCGGTCCCCATCATCATCGTGTCGGTCCTCTTCTACTTCGTCGCCCGCGACGAGTCGAAGCTGATCGCCGTCTCCGAGAAGCCGCAGCACACCGTCAACGTGGTGGGCTTCCAGTGGAGCTGGGCGTTCAACTACGAGAACACCGAGAACCCCGACCCGGCCAACCAGGACGCGGCGTACGACGTGGGCACCCCGCAGGCGGCGCCGACCCTGTACCTGCCGGTCAACGAGACGGTGCAGTTCCGCCTCACCTCTCGTGACGTCATCCACGACTTCTGGCCCATCAACTTCCTGATGAAGATGGACGTCGTGCCGGGCGTGGTGAACAAGTTCGAGGTCACCCCGACCGTCAAGGGTGAATACATGGGCAAGTGCGCCGAGCTCTGCGGCGTCGACCACTCGCGCATGCTGTTCAACGTGAAGGTCGTCGACCGTGCCGAGTACGACCTTCACCTGAAGGAGCTCCGGGCCAAGGGGCAGACCGGCGCGGTGCCCTCCGGCATCACGACCATGGGAAGTGAAGAGAAGTGACCATCCTCAACGAGCCCGCCGCGGCCGGCGGGGGCGCCGGGGCCGTCACGGTCGGGGCGCAGCGGACCCGGAAGCCGGGTTCCACCATCATCAAGTGGCTGACCACCACTGACCACAAGACGATCGGCACCCTCTACCTGGGCACGTCGTTCGCCTTCTTCCTGATCGGTGGCGTCCTCGCCCTGGTCATGCGCGCCGAGCTCGCTCGTCCCGGGACCCAGATCCTGTCGAACGAGCAGTTCAACCAGGCGTTCACCATGCACGGCACGGTCATGCTGCTGATGTTCGCGACGCCGCTCTTCGCCGGCTTCGCGAACTGGATCATGCCGCTCCAGATCGGTGCCCCGGACGTCGCGTTCCCGCGTCTGAACATGTTCGCCTACTGGCTGTACCTGTTCGGCTCGCTGATCGCCGTCGCCGGCTTCATCACCCCGCAGGGCGCCGCCGACTTCGGCTGGTTCGCCTACGCGCCGCTGTCGGACGCGGTCCGCTCGCCGGGCATCGGCGCCGACATGTGGATCATGGGTCTGGCCTTCTCCGGCTTCGGCACGATCCTCGGTGCGGTCAACTTCATCACCACGATCATCTGCATGCGCGCGCCCGGCATGACGATGTTCCGGATGTCGATCTTCGTCTGGAACGTCCTGCTGACCGCCGTGCTGGTCCTGCTGGCCTTCCCGGTGCTGGCCGCCGCGCTGTTCGCCCTGGAGGCGGACCGCAAGTTCGGGGCCCACGTCTTCGACCCGGCGAACGGCGGGGCGCTGCTCTGGCAGCACCTGTTCTGGTTCTTCGGTCACCCCGAGGTGTACATCATCGCGCTGCCGTTCTTCGGCATCGTGTCCGAGGTCATCCCGGTCTTCAGCCGCAAGCCGATGTTCGGCTACTCCGGCCTGATCGCGGCCACCATCGCGATCGCCGGTCTGTCCGTGACGGTGTGGGCCCACCACATGTACGTCACCGGCCAAGTGCTTCTGCCGTTCTTCTCGTTCATGACCTTCCTGATCGCGGTCCCGACCGGTGTGAAGTTCTTCAACTGGGTCGGCACCATGTGGAAGGGCTCGCTGAGCTTCGAGACCCCGATGCTCTGGACGGTCGGCTTCCTGGTGACCTTCCTCTTCGGTGGTCTGACCGGTGTCCTGCTGGCCTCCCCGCCGATCGACTTCCACGTCTCGGACTCGTACTTCGTCGTCGCCCACTTCCACTACGTGGTCTTCGGCACCGTCGTCTTCGCGATGTTCGCCGGCTTCCACTTCTGGTGGCCGAAGATGACCGGCAAGATGCTGGACGAGCGCCTCGGCAAGATCACCTTCTGGACGCTGTTCATCGGCTTCCACACCACCTTCCTGGTGCAGCACTGGCTCGGCGCGGAGGGCATGCCCCGCCGCTACGCCGACTACCTGGCGGCCGACGGGTTCACCACCCTGAACACCGTGTCGACCATCGGCTCCTTCCTGCTCGGCCTGTCGATCCTGCCGTTCCTCTACAACGTCTGGAAGACCGCCAAGTACGGGGAGAAGATCGAGGTCGACGACCCGTGGGGCTACGGCCGTTCGCTGGAGTGGGCGACCTCCTGCCCGCCGCCGCGGCACAACTTCCTCACGCTGCCCCGGATCCGCTCGGAATCCCCGGCCTTCGACCTCCACCACCCGGAGATCGCGGCGCTGGACTACCTCGAGAACCACGGTGAGCCGGCCAAGCACCTCGCCGGTGTGACCCCGGCGAAGTACGACGCCCCGCAGCTGGGCAAGGGCAAGAAGGGTGGGGACGCCTGATGAAGGAACAGGGCAAGATCTTCCTGGGCCTGGCGGTCTTCGTGCTGGCCATGGCCATCACCTACGGGCTGTGGACCAACAGCTCGGACACCGGCATCGAGGCGGCGGGCACCACCGCGCTGTTCCTCGCCTTCGCCCTCTGCGCCTTCATCGGGTACTACCTCGCCTTCACCGCCCGCCGGGTGGACAGCGGCGCGGGTGACAACCCCGAGGCCGAGGTCGCGGACGACTCCGGCGAGCTGGGCTTCTTCGCCCCGCACAGCTGGCAGCCGCTCTCGCTGGCGATCGGTGGCGCACTGGCCTTCCTCGGTGTGATCTTCGGCTGGTGGCTGCTGTACTGGTCGATCCCGGTGATCCTGATCGGCCTCTTCGGCTGGGTCTTCGAGTTCTACCGCGGCGAGAACCAGAACCAGTAGGTCCCCGCCACTCGCACAGGGCCGGGCATCCCGCACGGGATGCCCGGCCCCGTTGCGTCCCCGGAGTGACGGGCTCACCCTCCCGGCGCAACGGCGCGCCGCCCGGATGTCGCTCGGCCGGACCGGTTCCTACGATCTGATCAATCGTGCGAACCCCCGGAGGCGGTCATGGCCGACAGGCGCGGAATCGCGGGTATCGGCGGCATCTCGCTGGCCCTGGCAGTGCTGGCCCCGCTGGCCGGCTGCACGTCCGGAAGCGGCGACGACCTCGCCGGGACCGTCCGTACGGTCGACGCCGCGCGGCTGGTCCATCTCTCGGCGACCGAGCAGGTGGACCCGTCCCAGCCGGTCACCGTCACCGCCGAGCAGGGCAGCCGGCTCACCGACGTCACGGTGGTCGGCCCGGACGGCCGGGTGGTCGCCGGGCGGCTCTCCGAGGACCAGCGCAGCTGGCAGACCACCGGGCGGCTCAAGGCCGCCACCACGTACACCGTCCGGATCGCCGCCGACGACGGCAAGGGCGGCCGCGGTGAGACCACCGCGGGGTTCGCCACCGTCGCCGCCCAGCGGCTGCTGGCCGCCAAGCTCGGCCCGGACTCCTCCGGCAGCGGCGTCTACGGGGTGGGCCAGCCGCTCACCGTCCAGCTCTCCGAGGCGGTGAAGGACCCGCAGGCCCGCCAGGAGGTGGAGCGGGCCCTCACCGTCACCTCGCAGCCCGCCGTCACCGGCGGCTGGTACTGGGTGGACGACAGGAACCTGCACTTCCGCCCGGAGCAGTACTGGCCGACCGGCACCACCGTCAGCCTCGCCTTCGAGGGCACCGGCAGCCGGATCGCGGACGGCCTGTACGGCGGCGACCGGGCCGCCCTGGCGCTGCGGATCGGCGAACGGGTCGAGACCGTGGTGGACGCGGCGGCCCACGAACTCACCCTGAAGCGTGACGGCCAGGTGGTCCGGACGATCCCGGTCACCACCGGTAAGCCGGGGTTCGACACCCGCAACGGCGTCAAGGTGGTGCTCGGCCAGGAGCGCAAGGTCCGGATGAGCGGCGAGACGATCGGGATAGCGGCCGGCAGCGAGGAGTCGTACGACCTCGACGTCGAGTGGGCGACCCGGGTCACCTGGAGCGGCGAGTACGTGCACGCGGCGCCCTGGTCGGTGGGCGCTCAGGGGGTCGAGAACGTCAGCCACGGCTGCACCGGCATGAGCACCGAGAACGCCCGCTGGTTCTACCAGAACACCAGGGTGGGGGACCTGGTGACGGTGGTGAACAGCCGCGGCAAGGGCATGGAGTCGTTCGGCAACGGCTTCGGGGACTGGAACATCGCCTGGACGGACTGGGTCGGGCACAGTGCCCTCGGGCAGCCCGTCAGCACCACCGCACCGGTCACCCGGGCCCCCGCCACCGGGATGATCGCCCCGCAGCTCTGAGGGGCCCGCCGGGGCCCTCCTCAGCCCTCGCCCGCCCCGTCGCGGTAGGCCAGCCGGAGCGCGGTGTCCACGGCCCCCAGGGCGTCCGGCAGTGGCAGCCCGAGCCGCCTGACCCGCTCGGCGTACTCGGCGGCCGCCGCGGCGGCCAGCCGGTGCGAGGCGTCGCCGACCGCGGCGATCAGGGTGCCGCGCCGGCCGTGGGTCTCCACCACGCCGTCCGCCTCCAGCTCCCGGTAGGCGCGGGCGACCGTCCCGGCGGCCAGCCCCAGCTCCTCGGCCAGCGCCCGGACGGTGGGCAGCCGCAGCCCGGTCGCCAGCTCGCCGCTGCGGGCCTGCCCGGAGATCTGGGCGCGGATCTGCTCGTACGGGGGAGTGGTGGAGGCCGGGTCGACGGACAGCTGCACGGAAGGGCTCCTGAGGTTCGGGCGGGTCGGGATCGGTCGGGTCGGGGCGGAACAGCCCGAGGGCCGCCGACCAGATGAACTCTGGTCAGCGGCCCTCGGGGGTGACGCGGGGTGCGTACGGGATCAGTGGTGGCCGTGGCCGCTGGTGATCTCGTGGTGCTCCTCGGCGGTGGGCTTGGAGATCTGGCTGCCCTCGCCGTAGAAGCCGCGGGAGAGCTTCGCCCGGGTCCGGGTGATGACGTTGGCCTTGCGGGCCACGCCGTTCTCGTCCGTCGCGGCCGGCAGCTCGAACGGCTGCTGCTGCTCGTGCGCGGTGAGCGTGTGCAGCTCCTTCTGCGGCAGCTGGGCGTGCACCTCGATGAACTCGCCGTGCGGCAGGCGCTTGATGACGCCGGTCTCGCGGCCGTGCAGCACCTTCTCCTTGTCACGGCGCTGGAGGCCGAGGCACCAGCGCTTGGTGATGATGAAGACGAGCACCGGGATCACGAACATGCCCACGCGGACGAAGTACGTGACCGAGTTGATCGACAGGTGCAGGTGGGTGGCGAACAGGTCGTTGCCACCGGCCATCAGCAGGATCAGGTAGAGGCTGATCCAGGCGGCGCCCAGACCGGTGCGGACCGGTGCGTTGCGCGGGCGGTCCAGGATGTGGTGCTCGCGCTTGTCGCCGGTGATCCAGCCCTCGATGAAGGGGTAGACCGCGATCGCGGCCAGCACCATCGGGAAGATCGCCAGCGGCACCATGACACCCAGGTTCAGGGTGTGGCCCCAGAGGCTGATCTCCCAGCCCGGCATGATGCGGATCAGGCCCTCGGAGAAGCCCATGTACCAGTCGGGCTGGGCGTCGGTCGACACCTGGTCCGGCCGGTACGGGCCGTACGCCCAGATCGGGTTGATCGTGGCGATCGCCGAGATGACGGAGATGAGACCGAACACCAGGAAGAAGAAGCCGCCGGCCTTGGCCATGTAGACCGGCATCAGCGGCATGCCGACGACGTTCTTCTCGGTCTTGCCGGGGCCCGCCCACTGGGTGTGCTTGTGGTAGAAGACCAGGATCAGGTGGGCGACGAGCAGGCCCAGCATGATGCCCGGGATCAGCAGCACGTGGATGGTGAAGAAGCGCGGCACGATGTCGTGGCCGGGGAACTCGCCCCCGAACAGGAACATCTGGATGTAGGTGCCGACCAGCGGGACGGCGAGGATCGCGCCTTCCATGAAGCGGATGCCGGTGCCCGAGAGCAGGTCGTCCGGCAGCGAGTAGCCGAAGAAGCCGTCGAACATGCCCAGGACGAGCAGCAGGAAGCCGAAGACCCAGTTGATCTCGCGGGGCTTGCGGAACGCGCCGGTGAAGAAGACGCGCATCATGTGCACGAGCATCGCCGCGACGAAGACCAGGGCGGCCCAGTGGTGGATCTGGCGGACCAGCAGACCGCCGCGCACCTCGAAGCTGATGTCGACCGTCGACGCGTACGCCTCGGACATCGGGATGCCCTTGAGCGGGACGTACACGCCGTCGTAGATCACCTCGCCCATGGAGGGCTTGAAGAACAGCGTCAGGTAGACGCCGGTCAGGATGATGATCACGAAGGTGTAGAGGCAGATCTCACCGAGCATGAAGGACCAGTGGTCCGGGAAGATCTTGCGCAGGTTGGCCCGGGCGAGGGAGTAGATCCCCAGCCGGCCGTCCGTCCAGTCCGCCGCCTGCTCCCACTTGTTGGCGGGCTTGGCGCGCGTGCTGGCGGGCTTGGTGGCACCGGAAGTGGTGCGGCTCGCGCTACTCATCGAGCACGCTCCCAGTAGCTCGGGCCGACGGGCTCGTCGAAGTCGCCGGTGGCGACCAGGAAGCCCTTCTCGTCAGTGGTGATCTTCAGCTGCGGCAGCGGGTGGCCGGCCGGGCCGAAGATGACGCGCGCGCCGTCCGCCAGGTCGAAGGTCGACTGGTGGCAGGGGCAGAGCGCGTGGTGGGTCTGCTGCTCGTAGAGGCTGATCGGGCAGCCGACGTGGGTGCAGATCTTGGAGTAGGCGAGGATGCCCTCGAAACCCAGCTCCTTCGACTGCTCGTCCTTGATGTCCGCCGGCGCGATGCGCACCAGCATCAGGGCGTCCTTGGCGATGCGCTGCTGGAAGTCCTCGTCGTGGGTGTGCAGACCCTCGGGCATCGCGAAGGTCAGCGACCCGACCACGATGTCCTCCGCCGTCATCGGCAGGTTGGTGTTCATGTTGATGAGCGCCAGGGGCTTGGCCGGGGTGGCCTCCAGCCAGCCGGTGTGCTCCAGCTTGTCCTCGGGCAGCGGGCCCAGGTCGCGCAGCAGCACCACACCGGAGAGCGGCACCAGGGCCATCGAACCGATGAGGGTGTTGCGGATCATCTTGCGGCGGCCGAAGCCGGACTCCGCGGCGCCCGTCCGGAACTGCTCGATGACGTCGTTGCGGACCTCGTCGTCGGCCTCGATCGGGTGACGCTCGGCCGGCAGCTCGACGTCCGACATCAGGGTGCGGGCCCAGTGGACCGCGCCCGCGCCGATCAGGAACAGAGCCACGCCCAGGGTCATGCCCAGGGCGAAGTTCAGCGCGCTGACGTGTCCGAGCGGCCAGACGTAGACGATCTTGTCCTTGTCGATGGCCACGTAGGAGGCGATGAAGGCGACGGTGGCGATCATCGAGACCACGAACATCAGCGACACCTGGCGCTCGGCCCGCTTGGCGGCCCGCTCGTCGATGTCGGTGCGGCGCGGTTGGTGCTCCGGCAGACCCGGGTCGGCGAACGGATCGCCGTGGGTGGCCACCTCGTGGTGCCCGGCGGAGCCGTGGGACTCCGGGAGCTTCTCTTCTGACATGTCGTGGCTCATGACTTCTTGGCCTTGGTGGTGTGGGCGGCGACCCAGATCGCGACCGCGATGAGCGCTCCGAGCCCGAAGATCCAGCCGAACAGGCCCTCGGTCACCGGACCGAGGCTGCCGAGCGTGAGACCGCCGGGGTTGGGCTCATCGTTGGTGGTGTGGCGGACGAAGGCCACGATCTGCTTCTTCTGCTCCTCGGGCATGGTGCCGTCCGGGAACGACGGCATGTTCTGCGGGCCGGTCTGCATGGCCTCGTAGATGTGCTTCGCGTCCACGCCCTCCAGCGACGGGGCGTACTTGCCCTGGGTCAGGGCACCGCCCTGACCGGCGAAGTTGTGGCACTGGGCGCAGTTGGTGCGGAACAGCTCGCCGCCCTTGGAGAGGTCCTCGGGGTTGGTCGAGGTGTACTGCTCCTCGGTCGGCGTCACCGGGCCGGGGCCGAGCGAGGCCACGAAGGCGGCCATCTGGTCGATCTCGGCCTGCGAGTAGATGTTCTTCTTGGCCGGCACCTGGGCGCCGGGCTGCTGGGCCGGCATGCGGCCGGTACCGACCTGGAAGTCGACCGCGGCGGAGCCGACGCCGACCAGGCTGGGACCGTCGCTCGAACCCTGGCCGTTCAGGCCGTGGCAGGAGGAGCAGCCCACGGCGAAGAGCTTCTTGCCCTCATCGATCGCGAGCGACTGCGCGGCGACGTCGGCCTGCGCCTTGTCGGCGGGCGCGAACGCGGCGTACAGCCCCCCGGTTGCCGCCAGGGCGAGAAGTAGGACGACCAGCGCCGCCAGTGGGTGGCGCCGTCGTGCGGAGAGCTTTTTCACGGAATAACCCCGGTGTCAGGATCTGGTCGACTGGTGGGTGCACCCGGCGGCCGGTCTGGCCGGCACGAGGCTGCCTGTCTAGGGCTGCGCGCGCGGTCGGTCGGTGGGAGCGTCGCCCACCGGCGAAATCGGGCCGTCACCCAGAAGGGCGGGACCCGGAGCCGGTGGCCAGCGACCTGATCAGCTGGTTACTTGATCAGGTAGATGGTCGCGAACAGGGCGATCCACACGACATCGACGAAGTGCCAGTAGTACGACACCACGATCGCGGCGGTGGCCTGCTCGTGCGTGAAGCGCTTGGCTGCGTACGTCCGTCCCAGGACCAGCAGGAAGGCGATCAGACCACCCGTCACATGCAGACCGTGGAAGCCGGTGGTCAGGTAGAACACCGTGCCGTACGGGTCGGAGGACAGCGAGAGACCGTCCTTCTTGACCAGCTCGGTGTACTCGAAGATCTGGCCGCCGATGAAGATCGCGCCCATCACGAAGGTGATGATGAACCACGAGCGGAGCTTCTTCACGTCCCCGCGCTCGGCGGCGAAGACGCCGAGCTGGCAGGTGAGCGAGGAGAGCACCAGGATCGTGGTGTTGACCGAGGAGAAAGGCACGTTGAGGGCGTGCGCCTTCTCGGTCCAGTACTCGGCTCCCTTCACGGAGCGGAGCGTGAAGTACATCGCGAAGAGGGCCGCGAAGAACATCAACTCGGAACTGAGCCAGACGATCGTTCCGACGCTGACCATGTTCGGCCGGTTGACCGATCCGTGCGCGTGCCCGGTTTCTACTGCTGTTGCTGTCGCCACGACGGACATTATGTCGGTCCCTTATTCCGTCTTCACGTCGGGGGGTGTCCCTCGGAGTGTCCGGTGCGTGCGGTATGCCCCCCTGGTGGCCGACGGGCCGTCCGGACCGCCGCTGAGCAGCGGCGTGTCCCTTTTCTGACGGTTCTTCGAAGGCCCCTTCGACCCTCTTGCCCGCGTGTCGCACCACCCTTTCGGGGCCCTCCGGTAGTAAGGGGAGAAGCTCCCCGTCCGCCGTACGGGTGGACTGAGGGGGTGAGGGTGACGCGCTGTCCTCCGGCCGGACCAGTCGTGGGCGCGGCGGCTTGAGAAGGATCGCGCGGGAGTGGCTCGGCGGCCGGTGATCGGGAGTAGCATCCGGGGAGAGGCGAACGTGGTCCGGATCACACGTGAGGGAGCAGGGCCCATGGCGTACACGACAGACGAGACGCTGACCGTTCTCGTCTACAGCCACGACCGCACCACCCGCGAGCAGGTGCGCACGGCACTCGGCAGCCGGGTGGCCGAGGATCTGCCGGAGCTGTCCTACCTGGAGTGCGCGACCACCCCCGCGGTGCTCAAGGCGCTGGAGAAGGGCGGCGTGGACCTCTGTGTGCTGGACGGGGAGGCGGTTCCGGCCGGCGGGCTCGGACTCGCCCGGCAGCTGAAGGACGAGATCTACGGGTGCCCGCCGCTGCTGGTGCTGATCGGCCGGCCGCAGGACTCCTGGCTCGCCGCCTGGAGCCGGGCCGACGCGGCGATCTCCCAGCCGGTGGACCCGGTGGCGCTGGCCGGGGCCGCGGGCACGCTGCTCCGGGCGCGGCTGGCCAAGCGGACGCCGGCCGCCCGCTAGCGGGCGCGCGGAGGTCCGCAGGCCCCCCGGGACCGGGGGCGGCCGGGCCGCGCCTCCCGGGAGGGGCGTTCCGGACGGGGAGTCCGGGGCCTCGCGTCTCACTACGGGAGAAGAAGGGTGAACGGCGGAGCCCCGGTGCCCCGCCGCTCGATAGGCTGACTCCGTCCCTACGGTCCATCCCCGTACACCGGGGAGCGAGAGCTGGAGTCAGCCATGGTGAACGCGCACCCTGCGAACGGCGGTAGCGACCCCGCGCAGGTGGTCCGCACCTGGCCGGACATCCTGACGGTGCTGCTGCGCGGGGAGGACCTCGACCGCTCGGCCACCGCCTGGGCGATGGACCGGATCATGAGCGGCGAGGCGTCCCCGGTCCAGGTCGCCGGATTCATGGTGGCGCTGCGGGCCAAGGGCGAGACGGTCGACGAGATCTCCGGACTGGTCGACTCGATGTACGCGCACGCCGAGCCGCTGTCCGTCCCCGGCCCGGCGGTGGACATCGTCGGTACCGGCGGCGACCGGGCGAAGACCGTCAACATCTCCACCATGTCGGCGATCGTCGCGGCGGCGGCGGGCGCCAAGGTGGTCAAGCACGGCAACCGGGCCGCCTCCTCGTCGAGCGGGTCCTCGGACGTGCTGGAGAAGCTCGGGATCCGGCTGGACCTGGCGCCGAGCCGGGTCGCCGAGGTGGCCGAGGAGGTCGGGCTGACGTTCTGCTTCGCGGCCACCTTCCACCCGTCGATGCGGCACGCCGCCCCGGCCCGCCGCGACCTCGGGGTGCCCACCGCGTTCAACATCCTCGGGCCGCTCACCAACCCGGCGCGGGTGACCGCGCACGCGATCGGCTGCTTCGACACCCGGCTCGCTGAGCTGATCGCCGGCGTGCTGGCGCGGCGCGGCTCCACCGCACTGGTCTTCCGCGGCGACGACGGCCTCGACGAGCTGACCATCACCACCACCTCGCGGGTCTGGATCGTCCGCGACGGCGCCGTGACCGAGACCGTCCTCGACCCGCGCGACGTCGGGATCGAGCCGGTCGGCATCGAGGCGCTGCGCGGGGCGGACCCGGCGTACAACGCGGACGTCGCGCGCCGGCTCCTGGCCGGGGAGCACGGGCCGGTCCGGGACGCCGTCGTGCTGAACTCGGCGGCGGCACTGGTGGCACTCGACCTGACCGACGCGCCGCTGTCGGAGCAGCTGGCGGCCGGTATGGAGCGGACCGCGGCGGCGATCGACTCGGGCGCCGCCCGGGACCTGCTGAAGCACTGGTCGGAGGCCACCGCGCGGGTCTGATGCGGCGACAGGGGCCGGCGGGGCGTCCTTGGGTTCTAGGAGTCGTTGCAACACCCCAGCTCAGGGGATGCATTGGACTTCGAGATCCGTAAGGCCCGGACGGCTCAGGGCCCGGTGAAGCT